>JAHEEB010000282.1 GCA_024640925.1 Bacteroidota bacterium
CCTCTTCCCATTCCGAACAGAGAAGTTAAGCCCATCAGCGCCAATGGTACTACGTAAGTGGGAGAGTAGGTCGCCGCCAATCTTTAATCCCGATGTTGCTAATTGCACATCGGGATTTTTTTTTGCTACTTTCCTTAAGTTGGTTTATTTTTGCTGCAAATGAATATTTGCCCAACTTCAAAATATGTTTAATGTTTAATAAAATTCAAATTTTTTCCCTAACTGGTTTTTTCTTATCCGTGTTTAACTGGTATATATTTTGTAATTAATATTATAATGAATAAATACTCATTTATATTTATTCTGGTTTGTTTATTGTTAGCACAGTTAGCTAATTCCCAAACTAATACTGATACATCGGTTGTTATCTACGGATGGGAACTGGATGAAAATCTTATTACTCCTCAAAGAGCAAATCTTGATACTGATTTAGTCAGATTTCAGCAAGATAATGCAGTTATAAAAAAATATAGCTCAGTAAGTTCCTTAAATGATTTAGGATCGGCCTATTTACCAAATAATTTTTTTGATCGTGATTTGAATAATGATCTTCTATTCTTGCCTTCATATAATTGCTATTTTGATACTTATAATAATACAACCTATAAGAATACAAGAAAACCTTATTCCAATCTTTATTATATAAATAGTGGCCAAAAATCACAAAAACTTGAAATATTTAATGTGAGCTTTACTCAAAATGCAACAAAAAAGTTAAATATTGGATTCGATCTTAAAATTCTTTCTAATAAAGGTCAATATAGATATACTAGTATTAAAAACAAATGTTTTAAATTGTATTCAAGTTACTCAGGCAATAGATATAATTTTCATACCAGTTTTGATATAAACAGATATTATTCAGGTGAAAATGGAGGTATTTGTGACACCCTTGATAGTGAAATTAAACCAATAGATTATACAACGAATTTTTCAGGAATTACTAGCACAGCCCCCCCCTATACAGCATATGTATCGAATAAAATACGGTATATCGATGGGATGATCAGTCAGCGTGTTAAGCTATTCACTATTGGAAACAAAAATAGTGATAGCACAAATTTTGACAGTTTAAATGCAAAAAAAACGATTGCCGAACCATTTATTTCTCATGTAATTATTATGAGAAGGACTTCAAAAGTGTTTGAGGAAAATGAGGATAATACTACTATTAGTCCTATTTTTCATAATTACTATAGTAATCCTCTTCTGACATATGATTCAATTGCTGATTTTTATTTGCTGAACAGATTACAACTCGATTTTGAAACTAAAATAAAAAACAAAATAATTGCTGGTATTTTTGCAAACATAAACTACGATTTTCAAAAACTTAGTTATTATTCACTTCTTGATAGTTCTCTTTTAAATAAAACCGAAAACCAACTGAATAGTATTGATTCAAGCAACCGTTATACTTTATATTTAAAAGATAGTGTTCCATTTGTTGATATTAACAAAAATATTAATATCTCTAATGTTTATGTTTCAGGTGGTATTTATGGTAAGTTTTGGGGTAATTTTCAGACTAATTTTTCTGCCAAACTATATTTATTAGGTTATAAAGCTGGTGAAACTCAGTTGAACGGTAATATAATTACTCAAATTAAGATTCTAAAAAATCCTTATTTATTTAAAATACAGGGAACATTTGAAAACTTAGTACCATCATACCAACTAAACAATTATTATTCAAATAATTACATTTGGGAACAGGATCTTAATTCTATTAAACGCATCCGTTTATCAAGCAAAATAGCAGCTCCATCAAACAAATTTGAATTGTTGGGGGATTATTCTTTACTTCGCAATTATATATATATAACTGATTCTATTCCATTATCATATGGACAAAATATAAATATTTTTGCTATTGGAATAGAAAAGGAATTTGTTTTTTGGAAATTTCATTCATATAACAAGTTCCTTTATCAGGTATCAGAAAATAGATCTATTCTGGATGTGCCAGAGGTAATTTTTTATAATTCGACCTATTTTGATAATACCTGGTTATTTAAGTTAACAAATGGTAAACTACGTACAATGTTAGGAGTTGATGTACACTATAATTCAAGTTTTAATGGATATCAATATAATCCTGCAACATCTATGTTTTATCAGGTAGGTACACAAAAAATTGGTAATTATCCATTTATCGATATTTGGTTTAACATGAACCTTAAAAAAGTTTTGTTTTTTGTAAAAATGGAACACTTTAATAGTGACTGGAACAGAATTGATTATTATAATTCAATATCCTATCCGGCTAATCCAAAAACATTGAAATTCGGATTATCCTGGACATTTAGTAATTAATTTTCTAATTATCACAAAATTCTTTCCCAAAATATATTTTATGACGAAAACGAAGTTTTACTATATAATCTTTGTTATTTTATTGTTGTTAACCCAGTGTAAAACTAACATTGAACCTAATAAAGAAGTTGATAGCAAAGCAAGAATAGAGGTATTAAGATCAAAGGGTGATTTACGAGTTGTAACAAACTATAATTCAACCGATTATTTTATATATCGTGGACAGCCTATGGGTTACCAGTATGAGTTGCTTCAAGAATTAGCGGATTATTTGCAGGTTAAATTAACAGTTACTGCTACCAACGACATTCAAAAAAAGTTCGATTTATTAGAAAAAAACGAAGTAGATCTCATTGCTGTAAATCTTACTGTAACAAATGAAAGATCAAAATTCATTCAATTTACAGAACCTCATTCTCAAACCAGGCAGGTATTGGTTCAACAAAAGCCAAAAAACCGGAGCAAGTTATCGGAAATGTTGGTAACTAATCAACTTGATTTAGCCGGAAAAACAATTTACGTTACCCGCAAGAGTGTGTATTCTAAACGATTACAAAATCTTTCCGACGAAATAGGCATATCAATTAAAGTTGTTGAAACAAACGAAAGTGTTGAAGGACTCATTGAAAAGGTTTCTAAAGGTCAAATTAAGTATACTGTTTGTGATGAAAATGTTGCCCTTGTTAATCAGACTATTTATGATAACCTTGACATATCTCTGCCAGTTAGCTTTACTCAGAATCTTGCCTGGGCTGTAAATATTGACGATCCAGGATTAAAAGAAATTGTGGATGTATGGCTAATGGAATTTACAAAGAGTAAACAATATACCTCCATTTATAATAAATACTATAAAAATAAACGAACAGCCAAGATGGTTGGTAGTGAATATTTTGTAGTCAGTTCTGGGGCAATTTCACCTTATGATAATGTAATAAAGCAGTTTAGTAATAAGATCGGCTGGGATTGGCGACTTGTTGCTTCTGTTATATACCAGGAATCCAGGTTTAATCCGGATGCGAAGTCTTGGGCTGGAGCTTATGGATTGATGCAGATGATGCCAACTACTGCCTACCGATTTGGTGTTGATTCAGCATCCTCTCCAAGGCAACAAATAATCGCAGGAGTTAAATTCTTGCAATGGTTAGATAAACAATATCAGGATGTACCTGACTCACTGGAAAGACAAAAATTTGTATTGGCGTCATATAACATTGGACCAGGTCATATAATTGATGCCAGAAATCTTGCAAAAAAGCATGGTAGGGATCCAAATGTATGGTCAGGAAGTTTGGATGAATTTCTTTTGAAAAAATCAAAACCAGAATATTACAACGATCCAATTGTTAAATATGGATACTGTAGAGGAGTTGAGACCTTTAAGTATGTAGCTGAAGTATTTGAACGATTTGAACATTATAAAAATCTTATAAACTAAAGATTAATAGCTTATGTTTTTAGTATTTCTATGAACTCACACAGTATCATAGAAGTAGCGCCCCATATCACCTCGTTGTTAATATTATAAAACGGAATTTCGAATTGTATGTTTTTATGAACTGTTGTTTTATTCTTAATGGAAAGCTCGACTAACTTTTCAAGTGAATAAGTAATGATATAATCAACTTCTTTTTTATCAGGTCTGAAGTTAGGTGTTTGGCTGGTTATTCCCACAAATGGATGAACCAGGTATTTGCTTACAGGAATATAAAGCTCTGTAAGTTTACCAATTATGTTAATTTTTGATGAATCTGCTCCAATTTCTTCATATGTTTCACGCAGTGCTGTTGCTTCAATATTTCTATCAAATCTCTCAACCCTGCCACCTGGAAAACTGATTTGACTGCTGTGTGGCCCTGTATTTGGAGGACGTTTGATAAAAGGTATGTTGTAAACACCCGTATTGTCAGGGTATAAAAGGATTAATACTCCGGCATCTGTTTTGGAGCTATCTATAGTATTATCATAACCCAATTGTGAAGATGGGTACATCTTTTTATGAGCAGAAATGCCTGGTAATTTACCGGATATCTTCTTTTTTAAATCAGCAATCAATTTTTCCATTAGCTATACCGAATTGTTTTTGATGGCTGGATTCTTGATACAATTATAATCGGAAGAAACATGAATATAAAAACAACCAACAGGGTAACAATGTTTATTAATAGTATATGGAAGACATTGAAATTAATAGGGGCATATTCTAGAAAATAGGATGCCTTATCAAGTTTTACAACATGAAATTTATCCTGAATAAACATTACTAATAAAGCAAAAGCATTGCCCCAGGCAAGCCCCTTAACTATTAGAAACATTGCCTGATGAAGAAATATTTTTCTCATTGAACTATTGCTCGTACCTAGAGCTTTTAGTAGACCTATGGATGGAGTTCTGTCTAGTATAAGAATAATAAGTCCTGAAACCATATTTATTACAGCTACTATCAGCATAAGAACAAGTATGACAATAACATTCATATCAAGTAGGCCTAACCAATCAAATATCTGAGGGTAACGGGCTTTTACATTATCTATTCTGAGCTGACTTCCATCATCCATAAAGCGATACCCGGCATAACTTGTTACCACTTCAGTTAAATATTCGAGATCGTCGTAATCGTTAATCAGGATTTCAAATCCTCCGATTTGGTCATCCTCCCAGTCATTCAGCTTTTGAATGTGCCTGATATCTCCAAAAATATACTGTTCATCAAATGTTTCGAGACTTGTCTGATAAATGCCACATATTTTAAAAACCCTACGGTTTACTGGCATTTCAGGTGTCCTTTCATCGATGAAGAAGGCTATAACCTTTTCGTTTAGTTTTAATTGAAGCAAATCTGCCAGTTTCTTAGAAATGAGAATATCATTTGATTTAGTGGAGTCGTTGAGATGAATCATTCTACCCTGAACAAGATTCTTGCTAAAGAAGGAGGAATCGAAATCATTTCCGACACCTTTCATTATTATTCCCTGAATCTGGTCTTCTGTTTTTATCATTGCAGGTTTTGTTGCAAAAACCTGAATGTTTTTAATCCCCGAAAAGTTTTTTAATTGTTTAAGAAATACTTGTTCTTTACTGATAGGAGAACTTTCAAATGAATTATTAGAATCGAAATTTACTATCTGAATATGACCTCCAAAACCGATAACTTTGTTTCTGATTTCTTTTTTAAATCCAGTGACTACCGCTACAGAAATGATCATTATTAGCAGACTTGAGGCTATAGCAACAACCGACAGCGTAATAATGGGCATGGTATACTGCTTATTTCCTTTTTGGCTTTTAATAAAACGCTTGGCAATAAATAGCTCGGTGTTCATTGTTGCTTATTGAAAATTGACCAAATGTACTAATTTTAGCCAGTAAAATGCTTAATATAAATTGAAAAACCTGAATACAAGAATGAATGAAAAATATTTGTTGATTCTATTTCTTATAGTAACTACAAGGTGTGCAAGCTCCCAGCAAAAACAAGAGAATAAAATTTTACCTGCTATCTATAATACTGAAAAGTATGTTCCATTACTATCTGGTAAAAGGATTGGCGTTGTCGCTAATAAAAGTTCTAAGATTCAGGATAGAAATCTGATTGATACGTTGATTGCCCTTAGGATTGATATCAAAGCTGTTTTTACCCCGGAGCACGGATTTTCAGGTGAATTTGATGCCGGACTTGAGGTTGACAATGAGCAATACCATAAAAACACGATACCCGTATTTTCACTTTACGGTGACAATAAGAAACCCACAAATGAACAGCTTGCACAAATTGATTTAATGGTGTTTGATTTGCAGGATGTTGGTGTGCGTTTTTTTACCTATTTATCAACCTTGCATTATGTGATGCAGGCTTGC
>JAHEEB010001030.1 GCA_024640925.1 Bacteroidota bacterium
ATTGTTTGTTAACTTTAAATAACTAAAGATTAAGTAATTATTAATTTAAAAAATTATGACAAATTTAAAAAAAGATTCGAACAAGAAGCCACACTTCGCAATTTAAGTCCACGTACACGAAAAAGTTATTGGTGGCATATTGACGATTTTCAGCATTTCCTTCAGAAAGACCCCGAACAAACCCAGGTAGAAGAACTCCGTAGTTATTTTCAAAGTATGCTCTCTGATGGGCAACATAAGCCCGGCAGCGTAAAAATGGGCTATTACGCCCTTAAATTTCTCTTTACCCAAATCTACCATAAAGAATGGGCTGGGGAATATCTTCCAACACCTAAAACTGCCAAGACTCTTCCACTGGTGCTTGCCAAAGATGAAGTGTCAGATGTTCTGAGCGCCATTCCAAACTTCAAACATCGTACCATTATAATGTTTATATACTCCACCGGGACAAGGGTGTCGGAGTGTGTCCATATCAAACTCACCGACATCGACAGTAAACGTATGCAAGTAAATATTCAGGAAGGGAAAGGCCTGAAACAGAGAAAAGTTCCGCTTTCGCCTGTTCTGCTTTCCATTTTACGCAAGTATTACAAAGAATATAATCCTGAATACTACCTGTTCGAGGGTGCTGGTGGCAAAGGTACAAACCTGGGAGTTTCGGCTGTACGTGAAATATGCCATAAGGCAAGGTTTCGTACACCTCATATCAAAAAGTGCTTTACGCCACATACTTTCCGGCATTGCTTTGCAACACACTTGCTCGAGCAAGGCGTTAACCTGTTAATTATTCAGCGGCTGATGGGACATGCCGATTTAAGCAATATCCTTAAATACCTTCATGTGCAACAGTTGAGCGTTGAGCAGGTAGTTAACCCATTGGATAATCTAAACGGAGTGGAGGCCCTATGCAAAAAAAAATAACACTTGGAAATATCCTTGGTGAATATGGTGAAAATTATATCCGCCAAAACCATATTCCTGGGCAGGAAAGAGGCCTTATTCATCTTCTTGCTTCATGCCGTACAGAGGTTATGGGGAGCCACTTTGAGAAGTGCGACCAATGTGGTTACCTTGGCAAAGCATACAACTCATGCCGAAACAGGCATTGTCCAACATGTCAACAAAAAGACAAGCAGGAATGGCTTGATAAGCGCATGCAAGAGTTGTTGCCCACAGGTTATTACCATTTAGTCTTTACCATACCCCATGAGCTCAACCTGCTTTGCCTGAAAAACAAGAAGGTTATGTATGATATTCTTTTCAAAGCAGCGTCGCAGACCCTGCTCGAATTGTCCAGAGACACCAAACACCTGGGTGCCGACATAGGATTGGTCACCATTCTTCACACCTGGGGCCAGAATATGATGGAGCATCCACATTTGCATTGTATTATGCCAGCTGGTGGGTTGAGCTTTGATAAGGGCCACTGGGTGAACACAGATAAAAAAAACAACTTTTTTATCCATTACAAGATACTATCGAGGAAATTCCGGGGGAAGTACCTCGATTTATTGAAACGGGCATACAACAGCGGAAAACTTGAATTTAAAGGATCGCTGGCATCCATTGGTGCAAAGAAGAAGTTTACCGGTTTAATTACTCTGTTATATTCTAAAGAATGGGTGGTAAACATCCAGAAGCCTTTTGGTAAACCGGAGAAAGTACTGGAATACCTTTCACGGTATGTTTTCCGTGTAGCCATTACCGACAGGCGGATCATTGAAATCAAAGACGGAAAAGTGCTGTTCTCCTGGAAAGATTACCGGACAAACTTATTCCATAAGATGAAACTTGATGTTGATGAGTTCATCCGCAGGTTTTTATTACATACATTGCCCCAGGGCTTTTTCAAGGTGCGGTACTATGGCATTTTTTCAAGCAGGTGCCGCAAACAAAATATTGAAACAGCCCGCAAACTCCTTCTCCTGGAAAAAGAACTGGCAGAAAAGGAAACTCTTGAAGATGGCGGACAGGTATGGACAAAGCAAGATTCTGTTTGGGATGAGATAATGAGCAACATATTGAATTATAAAAAGCCAAATTGTCCAGTGTGCAAAAAGGGAAGGTTGCATTTTGCCGGCATAGTGCCCGATAAACATTGGCTGCCCGGATAAACACATAGCACAACCAAGTTCTTTGAAATTGAAGCCTTCCAAAAGAGAAACAGATAAAATGCACTATTTTGGCTGAAAGGGAGGAGTATGTCTTATCCGGAGCTGAAAATTAAAAAATATGCCCGCAAATTAGAATTGAAAACAGAAAATACACTCAATACTCTCCGGAAAATCCCTGAAATACCGTG
>JAHEEB010000283.1 GCA_024640925.1 Bacteroidota bacterium
ACTGTCCAGCAATAAATTTATGCTGCTATAAATACTTTCCTGGCTATCAAAAGCCGGGGTTAAATTGTTATCATCAAAGGCCTGCGAATAGGGCATATCACCGAAGAGGTCTGTCATTGTACCCAATGAATATGCCATCAACACCTCAGCCACACCCTGATAATGAGGAGCACCCTGGGTTCTTGCTTGTGCAATCATACGGTGTAAATCGGCCATCGGACCAGCATACATACCCCAACGCCACACATTATTTACATCGCTCTGTGTAAAATTATATACATCAAAGGCAATTGCCTGGTTACCAACTCCAGCATATTGTTGCATCCATAAACAAATAGGTCTGCTAAAATCACCACCAAGCTGGTAAGCCAATCCAGCCTCTATTGTTGGAAGAACAGGAGCAAATGATACTTCTTCCGGATTGTTTACATCATTATTCAAATCCGTATCAATCCATTTGTCACATGAGGTAAATACAATTACAATCATTGTAAACGCCCCAAGCAGTTGAAATATTCTGTTTTTCATAATCTTTTCATTTTATTTTTTTACAATTAGCACTTAAAACTGGTTAAAACAACAATTTTATCCCAATTGTATAACTCTTGGTATTTGGCATATTAAAGTAGTCAATCCCTTGAGCATTGTCAGCTCCCATTAGATTTGTTTCCGGATCGACTCCTTTATAGTCTGTATTTAACCATAGGTTATGAGCTGATAGAGAAATATCAAGTGCTTTGATAAAAGTCTTTTCGAATATAGAAGATGGAAGCGAATATGCCAAAGAAACTTCTCTTAATCGTACCCAGTCAGTTTTTTCAATAAAAGGTTCTGATGGACCAGAAAAACCTCCTCCTACTCCATTATACCAACCTTCATCAACAACTGCTAGTATATCATTCGCGCCAGAGGTCATAATTTTACCATCAGCGTCATAAACAAAATTATCGCCATCATTTTGTGATTTTAGGCCTTCTAACACTTTATCAGATCCACGATCTTCAGTTTCTTTAGCCATGCCAAAAGACACAAGAGCTCCTCTAGTGCCATTCCACATAATTCCACCTTTCTTTATATCGAGTAAAGCATATAGAGAAACTCCTTTATAAGAGATTGTAGAATTGAAACCTGCTGTCCAATCTGGCAATGACGAACCAAATGAGTTTTCCTCAGAAGAAAGCATTGGATAACCATATGTTGAATTGGGTTGTCCACCAACTGTTTCACGGCTGTCGATTACAACATTTCCATTCGCATCTTTCTCAAATTGAGTTCCGAACATAGAACCATAAGCAAATCCTTTTACAGCACGTATTTGGGCACCCTCAAAACCTCCAAGAAACACGTTATCAACTCCTGGAGCAAGTTCAAGAACTTCATTTTTTATTTTACTAAAATTAACACCAACCTGCCAACCAAAATCATTTACTTTAATAATTTCAGCATCAGCAGTAATCTCAATTCCCTTATTTTCCATAGATGCAGCATTCATCGCAACCTCATTATACCCTGAAGTAGATGCAACCGGAACAAAAAGGATCAAATCGGTACTTTTGTTGTCAAAATAAGTAAGTCCTAAACCAATTCTGTTATTTAAAACTTTCACATCAATACCGGCTTCAATATTTCTTGAGAACTCAGGTTTTAAATCTGGATTTCCCTTGCCATTCCCCCACATAAAACCAGTATAACCTTCGAAAGGGAATGAAATACCTGGTGTCCAACCATCTCCATAATTTGCAAGATTATAATTTGATTTGGTCATATACACACCTGCATCATTAGCCGTTTTTGCAATAGATGCACGGAGTTTACCAAAACTCAACACATTATTTCCTTTTAATCCAGACAATTCACTAAAAATAAAGCTGGCACTAGCCGAGGGGAAGAAAAAAGAATTATTATCAGATGGTAATGTGGTTGACCATTCTTGTCTACCAGTAAAATTTAAATTGGCAAACCCTTTATAATTAATATCAGCTGAACCATAAAATGCTGCCGTCCTATATTTAGAATTATATTGTCTTGATAAGATAGATGAAGCATTACTTAAATTATAAAAATCGGGCTGAGTTAACCCATCACCCTGTACATAGAGTTGTTCATAGGTACTTTGGAACATATTATTTCCAACCATTACATTTGCAGTAATATCAGATGTTATTTGTTTTGACATATTCAAAATCAAATCGCTGTTTAAATCCCAGCTGGTATGATTATCTAATTGTATCCGCCCGGCATTAACCGCTCCGGAATAAAGAGCAAAATGACCATTACGTCTGTCACTTGAGAAATCGTTTCCAAGTTTGTATTGCAAGGTCATCCAGTCAAATATTTTAAGATTAAATCCGGCATAACCAATAATCCGGTTCACATCATCTGTGAAAATATTTTTATTTACTGTCCAATATGGATTATCATATATTGCAGAACCTCCTAACTGACCTCTATAGCTCCTAGGTGTACCATCAGAGAACATGTATGCCTCGGGAGTGTTGACTGGATCGTCATATCCATTTGAATTATCAAATGAAATTGGAGTACGTAATAAACAGAGCATAACTCCTGATAAATTTGAACCCTGTTGTATACGATCTCCTCCTGATTTTATAAAATTAGCACTTCCCAAAATAGTTAACCTTTTACCTAATTTAGAATCGCCTGTAATTTTAAACGATGTTTTTTTATAGGTATTGTTTGGAATAATTCCTGTAGTGTTTAATTGGGTACCACTAACATAAAAACTGGATGTTTCAGATCCACCTGATGCAGTAATTGAATTATTAAAAGTGATACCTGTTTGAAAAAAGGTACCGAGATTATCATATGGTTCAAACTTCTCGGCCGCACTTGGGTCACTTTGCCCAACCAACACACCGTGTTTATCATACGCATAGTCACTGTTATCCCAATACATAGAATCAACATTTGGCCCCCATGAGTATCGGTTATGGGTTTCAGGTGACATCCATTCTCCACCCTGACCCTGAACAAACTTATTCTGCAATTCGGGTAGTTTATTTACTTTATCAAATGTTACAGAGGATGTAATTGTTACTTTAACTTTATCCCCTGCTTTTCCTTTTTTTGTCGTAACCATAATTACGCCATTTGCAGCTCTGATACCATATAGAGCAGTTGCAGCACCTCCTTTTAATACAGAAATTGATTCAATATCATCCGGATTTAAGTCGATGGCTCTGTTTGAATAATTAACACCATCCAAAAGGTTGTTATTTCCATTATCAGGATTTCCTGAATAATTCATGGAGTTATCAATTGGGACACCATCAACAATAAATAGAGGCTGGTTTGAACCAGTAATAGATGCATTACCACGTATGGTAATATAACTGGCGCTACCTGCAGCTCCGGATGAACTGGTAACCTGTACACCTGAAATTTTCCCATTCAGTGAGTTTAACATGTTAGCGTTAGGAACTTTTGTGATGTTTTCTCCTTTAACATCCTGAACAGCATATCCCAAATTTTTCTTTTCTCTGGTAATACCCAAAGCTGTCACAATAACCTCCTGCATTTCAGTTACTTCAGGAGCCATTTCAACATTTATTGTAGTTTGGCCTCCAACAACCAACTCCTGCTCTTTCATTCCAATGAATGTAAACACAATGGTCGCATCGGCAGGTACTAAAAGTGTGTAGGCACCTTCTACATTGGTAGTTGTGCCAGTAGTTGCTCCTTTCACAACTACACTAACCCCTGGTAGGGCACTTCCGTCTTCGGTACTTGTGACCTTACCGGAAATTTGTATTTCCTGCGCATTGGACCATATCCCAATCAGCATCAGGAATACAAGCAAGCTTGTAATTCTTTTCATAGATCTTTGTTTTAGGTTTACAATAGGTTAAACAAAATGTTCAAAATAATACACTTCATTCAAAAACATAGGTTGTATCAAATCTAGTAAAAAAAAACGATTTTGAATATCTGGCAGAAAGAAAGATTATCAAGGATATAAAGAGAATTGTTTAGAATATTCAGAAATAATGTATTGAAATGCAATTTTTCCCCATTTCAAACGTTTGCAATCAAATTTTTAATTTCTTTTATTAATACTTAATGTATATATATGCATTAATAAACAATGTATTTTTTATTAACATTGCGTTCATTTCTTTCAACACCCCTGTTTTTATGCCTGTTATACATACATTAATCTGAACTATCTAAAGAGGAAAGGAAAAAGTCTTATTCTATTCGCATAACGTGATCCTGTAAAAAGGGCAAGAATATCCTTGCCCTTAAATATTTTATAACATATTATTAATCAGTCTCCAACAACATCATGGAAACTTTGTTCATATTGGCTCATGGCCTTAAGGCTCATACCCATGCTGGAGAAACCTCCATCGTGGAAAAGGTTTTGCATGGTAACTTTTTTGGTTAAATCGGAAAATAATGTAATACAATAATTAGCACAATCTTCGGCATTGGCATTTCCGAGTGGAGACATACGTTCGGAAAAATCGAGCAAACGGTCAATTCCTTTAACTCCGCTTCCAGCTGTAGTCAGGGTTGGTGATTGAGAAACGGTATTAACCCTGATTTTTTTATCTCGTCCATATATATAGCCAAAGCTTCGGGCTATTGATTCAAGTAATGATTTTGCATCGGCCATATCATTATAACCATAAAGGGTACGTTGAGCTGCAACATAAGAAAGAGCTACAACAGACCCCCACTCTTTTATCGCATCAAGACTCCGGCACACAAGAAGAACCTTATGAAATGAAAGAGCTGAAATATCAAGTGTTTTCTGGTAAAAATCGTAATTAAGGTTATCGTATGAGAGTCCTTTACGAACATTGGGCGACATGCCAATAGAGTGCAGTATAAAATCAATCTTACCTCCGAAAATCTCCATAGACTTCGAAATCAGATTTTTCAATTCATCAACATTGGTAGCATCGGCAGGAATAATCTGAGACTTTGTTATAGAAGCCAGTGCCTCTAATTCCCCTAAACGAAGTGCAACCGGAGTGTTTGTTAAAACAAGTTCAGCACCTTCTTCGTGAGCTTTCAAAGCCACTTGCCAGGCTATTGACTTTTCGTTCAGAGCCCCAAAAATAATTCCTTTTTTACCTTTTAGTAAATTATAAGCCATTTCAAATTGTTTTGGTTTGAGTGGGTAAAGTTAGTCAAACAATTGATTTTAGCATACTCACTGATATTCAATGCCATACACAATGAATTCTTCACTCTAAATCATAAACCCATACATGTCAACGATAAATATCGGATTAATTAAGTCCAAGCAGTGCTTTTGCATTTTGAATTGCTGCATCGGTAAGTTGCTCTCCACTAAGCATTTTAGCTATTTCATTCAGCCTTTCTTCGTCATTTAGTTTTTTAATTCCAGTACGTGTTGATTCATGCTGATGATCTTTATAAACAAGGAAATGAGTACTTCCTTTGCTCGCCACTTGTGGAAGGTGGGTAATATTTATAATCTGGGTCCCCTGTCCCATTTGTCTGATAATATTTCCAACTTTATCGGCTATTTCTCCCGAAACACCTGAATCTATTTCGTCAAGTATCAGAGTTGGCATTCCAACAGAATCGGAAATCAGAGCTTTAATGGCAAGCATCAGCCTGGAAAGTTCACCTCCAGAAGCTACTTTTGATACATCAAGGAGCGGATGGTTTTTGTTGGCAGTAAACATAAGAGATATGGAATCGACGCCATCCGAAGAAACATCTTTTTCCTCACGATTAAAGGATATTCGGGCATGAGGCATACCCATATCCTTTAAAAAAAATTCGATTTTTTTCTCTATCTCGGAAAAGATAGAAATTCTTTTCTTTGAAAGGTCTTTAGCTACATTCAGAATTTCTGTTTTGTACTGCTGAATTTCTGTTTTAAGTTTTTCCAATCCTGATTCTCCATCAACAGCTATCTCTAATTTGCTGTCGATTTCTTTAAAACGGGCAATTAATCCGCTACAATTTTGAACTTTATACTTCTGCAGCAGGCTATACAATATATTCAACCTGTCTTTAATCTGATTGTGTCTGACCGGATCAAATTCAAGATGTTCGAAAGAATTGTTAATTTCTGAGTATAAATCTTTGAGGTCTACCACAGACTGATTTATCCGCTGAAGGTATTCTATAGTTTTAGGAAATACGGTT
>JAHEEB010000284.1 GCA_024640925.1 Bacteroidota bacterium
CTAACTATCATTCCTCAAAAACAATTGCCTCGTAAACAAATATTTCAGCATCACGCCAGCCATCCCAGCCAATACCGGCTTTGTTTTTTGAACAATTTCCCAGGTATTCTTAACGTGTCCAGTTGGTTTTCTGGGCTACCTGTGGCAAGAATGTTCCTGAATGAAACCCTTTTCGAATTAGTATGCCATGTTTTCCCATCTCTATTTCATCTATCGATTCAATTTTACGAAGTGGAGTGAGTACAGAAATTTCTATTTTTATTTCATCAAGCTCCTGTCGGGTAACAGGGCTAAACCTTCTATCGTAAAATGCCGAAGAGACAGCCATATCAGCAATAATATTTATAAGAGAGCTATCGCCAGGTTCAAGTCTTCCGACACATCCACGTAATTCATCGTTTTTATGAAGGCTTACAAATGCTCCACAGGATGTTTGCAGGTTTATTGTGTAATCTTTTGTTTTCGGATAAAATTTTTCGCCATCCATTAAATATTTAATAATCGATTTTCTGGCGGTATCAAGCAGTTTTTGTTTCTCATCTTCTGTAAGGAAGAAATCAACTATTTTTTTTTTATAAATAGCAAGAGACTGATATCCCACAACCCTGTCCTTATCGCCAAATACCATTGAGTCGCCGCTATTCTGATACATCAAAGGAATAAACTCATAACTACCAAGAGAACTGGTTATATTCATTAAAGTGTATACGGAAGTCCATCCACACATGGAAGTGTCGAGATTTGGAATGTTTTTATGTTTATTTACTTCTAATTGTTCAATTAAGTTTTTGGGGTTTCCTGTAATAACCGAATCTATAGTAGCTTTATCGGTCTTAAGAGCATTGGAATAGCTTGGGTAATGCGATAGATCAGTACTAATAACAAAGAGATTTTCTTCGTTGAAATATGGCATTAACTCCCTGGCAAGGGTAATACAAATATCTTTAGAGTGTGTTGCCAGAACTATTGGTACAATTTGGAATGAATCGTGCCAAAAAAATTGTATAAACGGAAGCATAACTTCCAAGCTATGTTCATAAGCATGAGCTGCCTGGACAAATTGAATTATTTGAGACGAAGCAATTATTTTATTCGCCAGTTCGATATCAACCTTTACCTTACCAAAAGGAGTGATATAATCGCCAATATTGTATATTGAAGCACCATTAAAATCGGTATGATGACTGGAGCCAATTAGAAATACCCTTTTTCTTGGTTTCATGTCTCTTAGCTGAAGAAAAGCTGCTGCAGCGACAGTGCCTGAGAAAACATAACCTGCGTGGGGCGCTATTAAAGCAAGCAGATCATCCACAGAAGGTAACTTTTGTGTGATTTCTTTCTCAGCTTCTGCAAACATATTGCCTATTTCTATTTCAAGCTTTTCAGCATGGGCTGAATAAAACCTACCTGCAGCAACAGGCGGTCTATCGATATATTTTGAATTTGTTTCCATTTTTATCCGGTCTATTCAACTCTAGTAAATTTACAAAACATAAGGGATTTAAGTCAAGGATTATCAAGGAAATAATATTTTAAGTTTAAAGTACTTGGTATATTTAGAGTGTCCGGAGTTAACTCAGAACTTCAAATTGTTAATGAATTTATTCAAACCTTAAAATCAGCAACTAAAAAAATAACTATCTTATCGAAGTATCTAAAAATTTTGTTTCACATGCTTTCAAAACCTTTTTCAGGCTTAAGGTTTATATTTTTATTTTTCATGAGCTTTGGTTTTATTTATAATCCGGTTCAAGCTCAAACGGCAACTGATACGGATATTAAAGCGGCTCTTATATTAAATTTTTTGAGATATATTTCGCCCGTTATACGCAAAACAACAGATACAATCACTCTCGGTAAGTATGGTGAAGAGAAGTTTATGGTTCAATCATTAAAAAAAATTGAATTTCAAAATGTAAGAGGTAAAGTAATCAAACTGGTTAATTTCAATAAAAACTCCGATTTTACCCGTTTTGATGCCATATATGTATTCAAGGAAAATAATATTGATATTCAACGTATTTTTAAAAACGTCAGAAATTTACCAATAGTTCTCATCAGCGATGGATACAATGATCCGCGTGAGATTATGGTCAATTTTATTCAACAGGGAAATGGAAAAATACAATTTGAGATAAACTCCCAAAACCTTCGTGAAGCGAATCTTGAGGTATCACCTAAACTTCTCCTATTAGGTGGAACAGAACTGGATATACGGGAACTATATAATGTAACCGAGAAATCGCTAAGCACAGAGAGAGAGAAATCGGAAGAATATGAACGTGAGCTTGAGTCAAAAAAACAGGAAATATCTTTCCTGAATAGCCAGATGAACAGTTTTTACGGAAGAATAGATTCGTTAAAAGATATCATCGTTTTTCAGATTGATAATATTCACAAACAAAAGTCGAATATAGATTCGATGAACATGGAGGTAATTGGTTTGTCTGAAGTTGCCAAACAAAGACAGAGAATTATCGATTCCTCAAACTACTCCATTTCCAGCAAGAACAATCTAATTTATGCACTTGATATCAGGTTGGAACAGGAACAACAAAAACTTGAAAACACAGGCAGGCAATACAATAATCTTAAAGGCGAAATTGAAAACAAAGAAAACATGCTCAAGAAGCAGGACTTGAAAATAACAAATCAAAAGATTGCTATTTTTATTTTCCTGGTATTTGTTGTTCTTCTGGCAATTTTCGTTGTATTAATCTACAACAATTACAAAACAAAGAAATTTCAGAATGAAGAACTTGCCAAAAGAAATGAAAAAATTAATTTGCAAAAGGCTCAAATGCAGAAACAGGCAGAGAAACTTCAACATGCAATTTATGAAATGGAAATTCAGAAAGATCGAACTGAATCTACATTAAAAAAACTTAAAGATGCACAATCTCAGTTGGTTATTGCCGAAAAAATGGCCTCACTGGGTCAGCTAACTGCTGGAATTGCACATGAAATTAATAACCCGATTAATTTCATAAGCTCAAGTGTAGAAGGATTAAGGTATGTTCTCAGTGATATGAAACACTTGCTTACCGAATATGATAAAATTTCAATTTTAAAGGATGATGAAAATATTGCAAAACTTAAACAGGAATTTGAATATGATGAACTAATTATAGGTTTTGATGAGCTTACTGCCAACATAAAACTGGGGGTAGACAAAACAAAAGAAATTGTAAATAGTTTACGATTGTTTTCTCGGATTGATGAAGTGAGTTATTCAAGAGTAGATATTAATAAAACAATTGATTCTGTACTTATATTAATAGGAAAACAATTTAGCGACAGGATAAGAATTACAAAGGATTACCAGAATATACAAGAAGTTGAATGCAATGCGGGACAAATCTTTCAGGTGTTTCTGAACATATTGGTAAATGCAATACAATCCATTAAAAATGAAGGAATAATAAAAATTTCTTCTCAATTAAGTAACAAAAACAACAAGAACCAAGTACAAATAAGCATATCTGATAATGGTATCGGGATGTCTAAAGATGTAATGGGCAAAATATTTGAACCATTCTTCACAACAAAAGAGGCTGGCCAGGGTATCGGACTTGGATTATCTATTACATACAGCATAATTAATAAACTTGGAGGCTGTATTGAAGTAGAGAGTGAAATAAACAAAGGAACAACTTTTAAAATATATATTCCAATAAATGTAACCGAAGTAACCCAAAACCCTTAATATGATTCCCTCTAAAGATAAAATCCTTTACATCGATGATGAAAATGAAAACCTGGTTGGGTTTAAATATGTTTTTAAGAAACAATATACTGTTTTCACAGCTTTATCTGCTGCAGAAGGATGGAGAATATTAGATGAAAATCCTGAAATTAAAGTAATACTTACTGATCAGCGTATGCCAAATGTTAGTGGTATACAGTTTTTGGAGAAAGTTGCCATGCAATACCCCGATATTTGCAGAATTATTGTTACAGCTTATACCGATGTTCAAGAAATTATTGAGGCAATTAATAAGGGGAAAATTTACCAGTTTATTAAAAAACCCTGGGACAAAGATGAGGTTAAGATTATTATTGATAATGCAATTTCATCGTATAATTTAAAAGCAGATAACCAGAGACTCCTCAATTCATTAAAAGATTCGAATTTAAAACTCGAAGAAATGAATAGAAATCTCGAAATCGCTGTAATTAAAAGAACAAAAGAAATTGAACTGAAGAATATCCAACTAGAAGAAAACGGATTGAATCTTGAAAGATTAGTAAGACAAAGAACCTTAGAGCTCGAAGTTGCTAAACAAAAAGCTGAGGAAAGTGATAGACTGAAATCTGCTTTCCTTTCTAATATTTCGCACGAAATAAGAACTCCCATGAATGCTATTATGGGATTTTCGGAACTCCTGCTTTGCGATAAATGCAACCCCGATGAAAAAATGGAATTCAAGCAACAAATAATAGCAAATTCTCAGGCATTGCTTCGCATAATTGATGATATAATTGATATTTCGCAGATAGAAGCCGACCAGATTGACTTGAACAGCAGCGATTTTGATTTGCATGTGCTATTCGATGAGCTTCATAAATCTTTTGAAGAAGAAAAGAAGACATATGGCCGGAAAAACATTATAATAATACCGGAAAAACCCGGGGATCCTAATCTTTATATTACTACCGACAGGTTAAGACTTCATCAGATTTTATCGAATCTGATGAGTAACGCACTAAAATTTACTGAGGAAGGCCAGGTAACTTATGGATATAAAATTATAAACAAAGATAAAAATAAACCTTTCTTACAGTTTCATATCCAGGATACAGGAATTGGTATCCCTTCCGATGCGCACTCATATATTTTCGATCGATTCAGAAAAGCTGATATTACAAACCATAAATTGTTTAGTGGAACAGGATTGGGACTTTTCATCTGTAAAAACCTGATTGATAAGTTTGGTGGAGAGTTATGGCTCGAGTCTGAAGTTGGAAAAGGAACTACCTTTTATTTTACTATTCCATTTATTCCAGGAAATAAAAAAACGACAAAAAAAAATCCATATATCTATTCAAAAGATGATGTTATGTTTTATTCCTAATTCCTAATTGAATTAGTTCCTTCCGGCATGTTTTTACAGTTCACATTTCAATCACAAACAGGAAATACATTTTGGTTTGCAGTACCATATGTATCATCACTTCACTGCAATTCTACCGAAACAATATGCAATGGCATGCCAATCCGATTGCTTGTTACAGCTGTGAATGCAACTACTGTTACAATAAGAAGACCAGCCGATTCTAAAGAATACAGGTTAAAATATTTCCTGAACTTCTAAGAACCTATACTGACAAAGGACGTATATACAATATAAATTAATAATATCATGAAAATAACCCGCATCATCCTCGTTTATGTGATTTCTTTAATTACATTAACCCTTCGATCTCAAACAGGTAATGAATTTTGGTTTGCGGCCCCGGATATATCTGAAAATCATGGCGCTAGCGGTATTACCAATGGGCAACCTGTTAAGATACACGTTACAGCAGTTCATGCAACAACTGTTACTATATCAAGACCCGCAGATCCAACGTTTACTCCTATTAACATAAACTTGAGTGCCCAGGAGAGTCAATTTATTACACTTAATAACATTATTAATATCAATGATATTGAAGTTTTTGCTGTTGATCCTTCTCTGTCTAATTTTATTCAACCGAAAGGAATTCTTATTACTTCTTTCCCTGGTGATATAACTGCTTTTTATGAATTGGATAATTCAAACAACAGAGATATTTTTGCCTTAAAAGGAGACAATGCTCTTGGTACAGATTTTTATGTTAGTTTGCAGCAACAATGGCCCAATGGCTGTCCAGAAGGAGGAAATTTTGGAGGTATTTGTTATAACGGATTTTCTGTTGTTGCTCAGAATGATTATACTCATGTAAGAGTATATTTTAATGGAAATTCAATGAGAAATTATACTTCGGGCTTAACTCCTACTTACCAGGATATAACTCTAATGAAGGGTGAAACATTTGCTTTTCAAGCTACAGGACAAAATGCAGGAACACATATGCAAGGAGTTCATATAACCTCAGATGTACCAATTGCTGTAACTATTTATGATGATTCGATAAGAAAACGTTGGTCTTCTTCTGTTCCAACCTG
>JAHEEB010001031.1 GCA_024640925.1 Bacteroidota bacterium
CAAATTATCAATCTCTGCAACTTGTTCAACAATGGTGATAATATCATTGATAACTTCAAGTTTACGATTTTTCTCGGTATCAAGAATCCGAAAATTATCCTGTGGTTGCCTTATTTTGTCCTGCATAAATATGGAATCTATCGTCTAAATGCTGCAAACGCATGATAAAGGTAATAAAACGTTGTAAATAGCGAAATGGAATCTTTCATCTATAAATACTATTGAAAAATTCAAAATGTATTTTTGAGTAATCAATATTTGGGCCGCCTGATATAATCCGGCATTTAATATGTTGATCTGATAACCAACCTGTTAACTCAAATTTTATATCTATAGCCCACGCACATCGGTAAACTCCTGTTGGCATTGTCCTCATAAAGCTTATCTTTTGTTGTTGTCCCCGGCCTGACAAATCGGTCCTTCTATAATATGAGGCCTTAAATGACCAATGGATTCTTTTTGTTGATGAACAGGATAAACAAATCGCTTTATAACAGTTATTTTTGAATTGTATTTTTAAGTTACTTCTATTTTAATCAGCACGAATTTAAGTTTATGCCAATCAAGTATAATATCCATAAAGACCTTCGGTTGCTTTATACCGTATTTTATGGTGATGTTATTAAGACAGATGCTATAGAATATGCATCAAAGGTTTATTGCACGCCTGAATTCAAGTTCGCAAAAAACACCCTGGTATATTTGAAAAACAGTCATTTGATTTATGGAGTAGAAGACATTGAAGAGTTTGCAAAAGTAATTGTAGGTGATAATAAGTTTAATTTCAGATGCAAGATAGCCATTCTGGTAAATAACCCTTCTGAAACAGTTGCTGCAACCATTTATGCCCAGGTGTTACAAAAATACCAGAAGAGCGTGATTGTTGAATTGTTTTCAACACTCGATGCAGCTCTCTTTTTTCTTGATCTCACCCACAAACAAAATAAAGTTTCCGATCTTGTTTTAAATTACCTGTCAGAGGTTGAAGATTAACCTAGATCTTTATCTTCCTGATAAATTCATTTATTTTAATTTTCAGATCCCCCTTCATATCAAGAGCTTTTATAAAGGCACTTCCGATAATTGCTCCATTGGCATATTTGCATGCTTCGTTGAATGTTTCATTCGATGAAATACCAAACCCTATTAATCTGGGTTTTGTAAGATTCAGTTTCTTTAATCTTTCAAAATACTCAACCTGATAAGGCTGAAAACCCGTTTTTACACCGGTTGTAGATGATGCAGCTACAATATACAAAAAGCCACTTGACCATTCATCGAGTTGTTTAATTCTTTCATCACTAGCCTGGGGCGGAGCTAATAAAATATTCGAAAGATTGTTTTTCTCAACTAAATCACGATAGTTTTCATTATAAAATTCAGGGGGAAGATCGGGAAGGATTAACCCGTCGACTCCAACTTCCCTGCATCGGTTACAGAATTTTTCAACGCCATACTGCAAAACAGGGTTGAAATATCCCATCAGTATAATTGGAATCTCAGATTTAGTGCGAATAGTTGCTAATTGCTCAAACAACAACTTTATGGTCATGCCATTCTTCAGAGAAACCAGGCTACTCTGCTGAATAATTGGTCCATCGGCAACCGGATCGGAGAAAGGCATACCAACTTCTACTACATCAGCCCCTGCTTTATCCAATAATTCGATAATGGTCGATGTATCATTTAGTTCAGGGTACCCGGCTGTAAAATATACCGATAGAACCTTTTCTTTTTTAGCTTCAAATAATTTATCTAATCTGTTCATCTTTAATACTTTCTGTAGGTTACGTTTTTGAGATCAACATTCCTTTTCTTTAGCCATTATATCGATATATGTTTGCATATCCTTGTCGCCACGACCCGAGAGATTTATAACCACAACATCATTGGGTTTGAATTTCATTTGATCGAGGATTGCAAATGCATGTGCCGATTCTAAAGCTGGTATAATACCTTCGAGTTTAGTTAGTTTAAAAGCCGCATCAAGAGCTTCTTTGTCCGTTACAGATTTATAAATAGCTCTTCCGGTTTTGAATAAATGAGAGTGCAGAGGTCCGATGCCCGGGTAATCTAATCCTGCCGATATTGAGTAGGGCTCAATAATCTGCCCGACATCAGTTTGCATAAGCATTGTATGTGAGCTATGCAATACACCTGGACTTCCGACTGCCAGGGTAGCAGCGGTTTCTTTGGTATCAACACCCAAGCCTGCGGCTTCGGCACCAATCAGTTTCACCTTTTCATCGTCGAGAAAATGATAAAAAGCGCCTGCTGCGTTACTTCCCCCGCCA
>JAHEEB010000285.1 GCA_024640925.1 Bacteroidota bacterium
TAATGGGATCGTTGTTTGCCGAAGTTAAAATTTTAAAAGATTTAAAATACCGCATCAATTTTGGACCTGACTACCGGAATTATCAAAATGGTATTTACAATGATGGAAAATCGGTTATCAGGGGCGGTTCTTCCTATGCTTTGTATGCCGGAAATAATGACTTCTCCTGGACTCTGGATAACTTACTTTATTACGACAAAGTTTTCGGAGATCACAAAATTGGTGCAACGTTTCTTCAAACAGCATCAAGTTGGAGACATGAACTGTTTTCTATGGATGCACAAGGTATTGCTACCAGTGCAGAAAAATGGTATGCTTTACAAACAGTATCGGCATTAAATAGCTGGAAAACTGATTTAACCGAACGCCAATTGTCTTCATACATGGGACGGTTAAACTATGGCTTCAGTGATAAATACTTGCTCACTGTATCAGGCCGTTGGGATGGAGCTTCTCAGTTGGCACAGGATCATAAATGGGCATTCTTCCCCAGTGTCGCTTTAGGATGGCGTTTAGATCAGGAAAATTTCATCAGTGATATCAATTGGGTAAGTCAGATGAAACTGCGTTTAGGCTATGGAGAAACAGGAAATGCAGCCGTAATACCATACAATACCAAAGGCCAAATCAATTCTATCCAGCAACCTTTTGCAGGAGATGTTGTTACAGGTTATACAACAACCAAAGAACTTTCAAATATTTTTCTTGGTTGGGAAACAACATCTCAATACAATTTGGGTATCGATTTTGGAATATTCAAAAATCGAATAAATGGTGTTATCGATTTGTATGCCTCGAATACAAACGATCTTTTGTTGAAGGTAGTTTTGCCAACAGTATCGGGTTATTCATCGACTATTGGTAATGTCGGAAAGACAAAAAATAAAGGTATTGACATTACTCTGAATACCGTCAATGTTAAGAAAAATGACTTTACCTGGGATTCAAGAATTAGTGCTGCATGGCAGAAGGACGAGATTGTGGAGTTAATGAATGGCAAAGAGGATATGATTAACGACTCCTTGTTCATTGGCGAATCAATTGAATCGTTGTATAATTATAAGAGATTGGGCTTGTGGCAAGATACTCCTGAAGACCAGGCAGAAATGGCATTATTCAATGCCAACGGTCACAACTTCCAACCAGGTATGGTTAAAGTGAAAGATATGAATGGCGATTATTTAATAAGTGCTAATGATGACAGAATTATTGTGGGCAACACTCGTCCCCGCTGGACAGTTGGTATTATTAATAATTTCATTTACAAGAACTGGAATCTTTCAATATTTATTACAGGCCGTCTGAAGTACAAAGTTGGCATTGGTGAAGGCTTAACGGGTATGTATGGAGATCAACGGGTTATCGATTACTGGACACCAACCAATACAGGTGCAGAATATCAGAAACCTTTCAGGAATGAAGCTGGTGGTGATTCATACTCCGGCACATACTATACCGATGATTCATACCTAAAAATACGCAGTATCTCTCTTGGGTACCAGCTTCCTGAATCTGTTCTTACAAAACTGAAGGTAAGTAACCTCCGGCTGTATGTTCAATCAAGAAATACAGGAATGCTCTGGTCAAGCAATACATTCCGGGATGCAGAATTTAATACTCTATACTACAATCGTGGTTTGGTATTCGGCATTGATGTTGGATTCTAAATCAATACAATCGTAAATTGTCAATACCATAAATTGTAAATATCAATATATGAATATGTATAAAAGAATAATTATAGCACTATCAGTAGTTTTAATTACTGCTATATGCACTTCATGCAAGAAAGACTTTCTTGATGAAGAATTAAAAACAAAAAGAAGCTACGAATATTTTTCTACCCCTGAAGGTATAAATGATGCAGTTGTGGCTTTATATAATTATTACAGATATCCGTTCACTTTTGAACATGGATATTCTACTACTTCCTATGGAGCCGATGAATTTACCGTTGGTGACGATAATAGTAACCACGATTGGAACGATTACACTGCAAATCTAAGCCCTATGGTTATAAGTATCAATGTCAATACAACACTTACATCTGATATCTGGGATAATATGTACAAAGCCATTAGTGTTGCAAATCTGGTACTTGCCAACGTTGATGAAGTGGTGACCGATGAGGCTGCGAATACATTGTACAAAGCAGAAGCATCCTTTGCCCGCGGCTGGAATTACTTCAACCTTGTTCAACAATATGGCGGAGTAGTTTTAACTCTAAAACCCTCAGAGGGTGTTGAACGATATTATACACGGGCATCGAAGGAGGAATGCGTAAACCAGATTATTGCTGACTTTAGAACAGCATATGCCGGTTTACCTGAAACCGAATCTTCCGAAGGTAAGCTTTACAAAGATGTAGCTGCTCATTTCCTTGCTAAGGCTCTCTTATACAGGGCTTCGGAAATTAATAGTGACTGGAATTCTTCATACATTGCTGCTGATTTAGCAGAATGTATTACTCTTGCCGACGAGGTTATTGCAAACCATGCTTTAGCCGCTGATTTCCGCGATATATTTGCTTTTACCGAACCCGATGGTGCAAATGAAATGCTTCCTGAAATTATTTTTGCAGCACAGTTTTCCGATGCCAATACTACGGTTGAAGGTAACCGTATGCATTTGTATTTTGTTTCGCAGTATAAAAACCTTACGGGTTTTACGCGCGATATTGCCGGTGGTCGTGAGTACCAGCGTATGAGGCCTTCAGACTACATCTACGATGTGTTTGATATGCAGAATGATTCCCGGTTCTGGAAATCGTTCAGGACAAAACAAAATCTGAACAATGCTGCAACGGTGAGCCAGCTTGGTGGTGCAGATACAAATACAAATGCACCTATTTCATACAGTCAGGGCGATTTGGGTGTTATTTATATCATTAATAAGAAGACCGATCTGCGTTTCGATAAGAATACTCCTTTATGTAAAAATCATACCGGTGTATATTTTCTGAACCCTTATACCGGCAAACCAACTCCTCACACATACTGTCGGTATTTCTCCGATGGCACAAATCATTTACGTGCAACAACCGGTGTTTTTAACAGGTTCCCATCATGCAATAAGTGGCTCGATGGTTCACGACCTAACTTCAATTACGAGTTAGGCCGTCGCGATGGCATTTTAGCCCGGGTTGCTGAAACCTATTTGATAAAAGCCGAAGCATTAATTCGCCAGGGAAAATATTCCGATGCGATTGGAGCAATTAATATTGTTAGAAACCGTGCAGCCTTCAAAGATGGAGAAAACCGTTCAGCATACACAGATGGAGGCGCAGCTTATTTAAATAATGCTGCCGGACAAGCAACCTTTCCGGAAGGTGTTTTGTGTAACTCTCATGCCGATTCAAACTCTTATTACGAATCGAATAATATAGCTAAAACTACCACGGCTACAGATTTGACAGTTTTAAGTCCCTCTTCTCTGCCGGCAGTTGACGAAGCTATAATCGCAAAATTAGGTTACACCTCAGATTACGACCGCATGATGTGTTTTTTGCTTAATGAGCGCTCGCGTGAGTTAGTCGGGGAGTTTATGCGCTGGGAAGATTTGTCCCGTACAAAAACATTGGAGGCACGGGTTAAAGCATTCAATCCGGATGCATCGTCAAACTTCAATGCAGCAAAACATTATTTGCGTCCGATACCTCAGACATTCTTAGATGCTATTTATAATGAGCAGGGGAAGACCTTAACAGCCGGCGAGAAAACAGCCATGCAAAACCCAGGGTATTAGTTAAAGCTAAATAGTTGTTGTTTTTCTATTTTAAAGCTGTCTCAGAGTTGGGACAGCTTTTTTAGTTGAAAAATTTTGCTGAGCAATTGCAGACAATGCTAAAAGCAAAATTTTTATTTTTTGCTTGTTTAGTTAGATGGAATTAAGTTTTAAAATCATTATTGTCCGCTTTAAAATAAGAATGCAACCTCTACAAGGTTGTGAAAACTTAAAACAATCTGTTCTACAATAATGTATCCTCTACGAGGATAATTTGACAACTTCGTAGAAATGAATAATGACTAAAGAACAACCTCGTAGAGGTTGCAATTGTGAGATGTGGGTCACATTTAATATTTTTACCGGACAACAATGTTTTAAAATTTAAAAAATTCTATCATTTCTTTTAGTTTAGATGCTTGGGCTGCTAATTCTTCAGTATTACCTGCTAACTTTTCTGCAGCAGCGGCATTGTTTTGTGTAACTATATTCATTTGTTGAACCGATAAATTAACTTGTTCAGCACCCGAACCTTGCTCTAAACTGGAATTTGTAATTTGTTGTACAAGTTGTACTGTCTTATTTATTTTCGGTACTAATTCCCGCATTTTCTGATTTGACATCTCTGTCGTATACTTACTGGCAGACGTTAAACTTACAATTTCATCGGCTGCCTGTTTACTTCTTTCTGCTAGTTTTCTAACTTCTGCTGCTACCACGGCAAAACCTTTTCCGTGCTCACCAGCACGGGCAGCTTCAACTGCAGCATTTAATGCTAATATATTCGTTTGAAATGCGATATCATTTATAATTAGAATTTTTTCAGCTATTTTACTTGCATTCTCAAGACTTTGTTCAAGTGTATTTCCAAAATCGCCTAGGTCCTTTGCCGAAACTTCTGCAATTTTCTCCGTTTCTTTAGCATTTTCTGTATTTTGATGAATATTGGAAACCATTTGCTCCATTGAAGACGATACTTCTTCAAGCGACGAGGCTTGCTCGTTTGAACTTTCTGATAGTGAACCTGTAGTAGATGTTAATTGTTCTGATGATGAAGCAATAATAGCACTTGCTTTCTGAACAGCGAGTAGTGTTTCTGTTAGATTTTCTGACATAATATACATCGATGAAATAACACCCCTTTGTTTATTTATATTGTCAAATTCGATATCTGACAAATCTCCTCTGGCTATTTTATTGGCAATTTCAGCTACAATTGCAGGATCTCCACCGAGTGTATTTAGAATATTTTTTGCAACATAAACGCTAATTGCTAAAACAAAAGCAATTCCTATTAACATAATTATTACAAGAATAATTATGGAACGTTTCTGTTGTTCTTCTGCGTTTTTCTCAACTTTATTAACTATTTTCTCTATTAAAGGATCAATCTTGTGAATTGCAATTCTCATTTCACCAAGCAACCCTTCATTTTCGTTTAACCCAATTTCTTTCTCTTTATCTGTTAGTAAATTAAAATTTAATTTATAATCGTTCAAGTAACTTATAATTTTCTCTGAATTTGATTTTCCTTTAATTAATTGTATCGTATTAGTTATTTCGTTATTAAATAGCTCTAAATATTTAATGTTTTTACGAAGCATATAATCTTTTTCATATCGCCTCAATATAAGTAAACTCACATGAGCTGGCGAGTTATTAAACGAATTCTTTATTTCTGTTTCAGCATTGTGAACCGATTTTCGTAATTCACCCTCCAACCCATAATCTAAATAACCTCTATCCTTATATAAATTAACAATTTTATCAAAAGTTGATTGATAAACATTAAAATTAGAATTCACTTCTTTTATCCATTCTGTTATTTCATTATCAATAATCGATTTATTACGAGAAAGTTGATTAAGCAAATAAGATATGGAATCATTATTACTTTTAAAGGATGTTAAGTATTTGCTTTCGAAATTGGCAAAATAATCAAGATTTATAGTTTCTCTTGATAAAAAATCCTTCTCGTTTTTTCTTTGCTCAAGAAAAATAATTTCAAGGTTTTTCGTTATCAGTAATGTGTTTTTTGTCTGTGTTGATTTTTCGAAAGCTAATAGAGAAATGGTTGCTACAATAATAAAAATAACAATAACGATAGTAATTAAAATTATGAATTTCCCCTTCAAACTAATTATTCTCATATCATTAATTGTTTGAATTTAAACTATCTAATTAAAGTTAAGACATAATTTCGTATAAAGCAATTTAATTTTAGGAGTGAAGAGTGAACAGGCAATAGGCAATAGGGAATAGGGAACAGGGAATAGGGAATAGGAATAGGGAATAGGGAATAGGGAACAGGGAACAGGGAATAGGGAATAGGGAATAGGGAATAGGGAATAGGGAATAGGGAATAGGGAATAGGGAATAGGGAATAGGGAACAGGGAATAGGGAATAGGCAATAGGGAATAGGG
>JAHEEB010000286.1 GCA_024640925.1 Bacteroidota bacterium
CGCAGAAAATTATTAATTGTGCAGCTGTTAAACTCGACATTACAGAGAGCAAATTAATTCACGAGGAACTTATTAAGGCTAAAGATAAAGCTATAATGGGCGAAAAAATAAAAACTGCTTTCCTTGCCAATGTAAGCCATGAAATTAATACTCCGTTGCAAGCCATCTATGGTTTTACTCAACTTTTAAAATTAGATTTGTCGTTAAAGGAAAAACAATACGAACACCTTACTATTATTCAGTCGAACGCCGAAGTACTAATGCAAATTTTTCGAGATATATTCGACTTTACGAAAATTGAATCGGGCAATATTGAACTTAATATTGAGAAAATTGAATTGAATAATACAATACAAAAATTAATTTCGAAATATAACACCAAAATTACTGTTATTGAGAAAAAACCCATTGAAATACTTTTTGATCCCGATCCACTCCACCAGGAAATCATGATAACATCCGACAGACAGCGTCTGATTCAAATAATTGACAAACTGGTTTCAAACTCAATAAAGTTTACTGATAGAGGATATATAAAAATAGGATACAAAGTAGTTGACTCTTTCATACAATTTACTATCGACGACACAGGTATAGGCATTGATGATGACGAAAAAGAAAAAGTATACGAAACCTTCTATCATGGCGATGCCAAGTATATTAGCCAGCACAAGGGAACCGGACTTGGCCTGAATATTACGAAAAAACTGGTTGAAATTATGGGTGGCAGGATCTGGCACGAATCAAAAAAAAATATAGGTACAACATTTTGCTTTACATTACCGCTGAATCCTGAAATGCCCGAATCTACCCACAAAGATGAAATTACCAAAATTCAATTTGATATAATCAGAAGAAGTAAAATACTTATTGCCGATGATGACGAGACAAACTTTAACTTCATAAATGATATGTTGAGGAAATTCTCATGTGAGGTTTTGTGGGCCGGAAATGGAAAGGACGCCATTGAAATACTTGATAAAAACAAAGATGTGGACATTGTAATTATCGATATTTTTCTTCCAATAATAGATGGCATAAATGTAACCAAACTAATTAAGAACCTAAAATACCGCGGTCCGGTGATTGCACAGGTTTTACCTGAAGATAAAACACTAGTAAACTATGCAGGTCTGTTTGACGATATTATTTATAAACCCACAAGAAAAAAAGATTTGTATCAAACATTGCTGAATCATTTAGTTACCTTTTTAGTTCTTTTCTTTTCTTTCAGTTCTTTTGCTGCAGAATATACAATTGATACAATTGCAATTCATTCTGAAGTTTTAAACGAAACAAGAAACATTATTCTTTACAAACCAATTGGCTTGCAAAAGTCTGATACCACATCGTTCCTTTATTTATTAGATGGCGAATTCTCAAAACCCAGATATGATGCCATTATAAAAGAAAGATTGAATCATCCGGTTATTGGAGTAGGTATAATAAACACGAACAGAAACAGAGATATGCTTCCTCTAAAAGAACCCGAAAAATTTCTGAATTTTATTTGTAAAGAGCTTATGCCCACAATGGAGAAAGGTTATTTCACGAAGCAGCGAATTTTATTCGGCCATTCCTTTGCTGGTTCTTTTACTGTTTATTCAATGATTCATGAACCTGGAATGTTTGATAAATACATAGCATCGAGCCCAACACCGATTATGAATATGGTAGATAGTGCGATATACAGTAAGCTGAACAATACATTGGATAAAAAGATTAAATTCTATTTTAGTTATGGTTCACAAGATATGAAACAGGTTATTAAATGGGCCAAACAGTTGGAAATTAGTTTGAAGGGATTAAACTTAAGTGAGATAACCTGGGGAATGAGCATTCTTGAAGGCGAAAATCATAACACAAGTGATGTTATTTCGTTGATAAGAGGCTTAAATTTTTAAATTGATTCCGCTCAACCTGGCTGCGTCTTCAGACCTGCCAGCGTTGTTGAAAAAAGTATCGGTTTACTTTTGTTGGAGGAGACATTCTGCTTAACCTCCCCTACACCCCTCCTTGCAAAAGGAGGGGAGAAATTCTGCTAAAAGGAAATTTGTTGTTTATTGTTGAATTATACATTATATATAGAATTAAAATTTTGCCTTTGTGCAATCTTGACTTCATTTCATTTATTTGGGTTAACTTTACTTTTTTAAAATTTAAGTTGAATTTTACAGAATGACGAAGTGTTTCATCCCCCTTTTAATGCTGCTGATTAGCAGACAAAATTATGCCCAGGACACATTTAAAATTGACTCCACATACAATTTAAATGAAGTAATTATAACGTATCAGGCTGACAGGAATACTCCTTTCACTTTCCAGAATATTCATTCTAAAGAATTAAAAACAAAATTAACAGGTCAGGAACCTTCTTTTCTGCTTTCTGAAACACCTTCAATTACAGTATACTCAGATGCCGGAAATACACAAGGGTATTCCTATTTCAGAATGAGAGGTATTGACCAGACAAGAATAAATATAACCCTCGACGGAGTTCCATTAAACGAACCCGAGGATCAGGGAGCTTATTTTTCTAACTATCCCGACATCTTCAATTCGGTAAGCAAAATTCAAATTCAACGTGGTGTTGGTACTTCAAAAAACGGAGTAGCCAGTTATGGTGGCAGCGTTCAGCTTTTTTCGCCAGACCTGAAGATTCCAGCCAAAACTACCTTCGGTTTTAATTATGGCTCATTCAATAGTTTGAGAGCCTTTGCTGAATTCAATAGTGGTTTAAAAAATAAAAAAGCCGTTTATATCAGGGCATCAAAGATTTATTCTGACGGTTATAAATATAACTCTTCAAATAACTCGCAATCTGTTTTTGTGAGCAGCGGGTTGTTTCTCAATAAGTCAACATGGAAAATAAACCTGCTCGCGGGTCACCAGGCAAATCAATTAGCTTGCCTGGGAGTATCCGACTCACTGATTTCAATTGACAGGAAAACGAATGCAGATTCTAATGAGAACGACCATTTTACACAATGTTTGGTTCAACTTCAGAATAAATGGTGGCTGGATTTAAATTCTTCAATTCAATCAGGCATTTATTATACTTACTTAAATGGCAATTACGATTTCGATTTGAATAATTATTTGGGTCTTCCATCGACCGAAGAACTAAATAATTATGCCTTCAGATCAAACCTGCTTGGGTTTTTCAGCAATTATACTTTTTCAAAAACAAAGTTCAGCTGGACAACCGGAATTCACGGAAATGTATACGAAAGACAACATACAGGAAGCGAAAAAACATTGGGAAAACTATACCAAAATACAGGATATAGAAAAGAATTAAGTGCTTTCACTAAAATAGATTATACAATCAACCAGATTACATTTTTTGCTGATATTCAATGTCGTTACTCATCTTTCGATTACAAAGGTACTGTTCCACTAAATAAGATGGATTGGTTCTTCATAAATCCGAAAACCGGTATAAGTGTTGAAGCAAAACCCAACACACTATTTTATTACAGTATTGGAAGCACAGGCAGAGAGCCTACCCGAAACGATCTGTTCGGAGGCAACGATGATTTACTTGCCGATAGCTTAGGCAATGCTATTTTATCAATTAAGACACCAGAACATGTTATCAATCATGAGTTAGGAGTTAGACATCAATCCCGAAAAACGAATTTCAATTTGAATTTTTATTACATGGATTTTAAAAATGAAATCATTCTGGATGGGAAATTTGGCCCAAATGGTCTGGCATTAACAAACAAAGTTGAGCAAAGTTTCCGAACCGGAATTGAATTGTGTGTATCCTTTAAGATTAGCGAAAATTTCACTCTCATAAACAATTCTTCATTCAATTACAGCCGAATCAAAGAACAGAAAGTTGATTTTACCCCTATTCTTACACCTCCTGTTATTATTAATCAGGAAGCTTTATATTTCTTCAAAAGATTTACTTTTGGGTTGTCTGCAAGGTACCAGGACAAATCATTTATCGACTTTGCAAATACTTCAACAGTTAAAAGCTATTTTCTATTGAATGGACGGGTTGTCTACGACATGAAAAGATTTCAATTTTCAGTGTCTGTATACAACATCACAAATTCCACTTACTATACCAATGGCTATGTCGATTTTGATGAAACTAAAAAGTATTTTGTACAGGCTCCAACCAATTTTAATGCTTCAATCAAATATAGCTTCTGATGCACTTCTTTGAAATAAATACTATAGCCTTTAGAATATTGAATTATTCTGTCAGTTATATTGAATTGATAGGCACTTCCTTTGGGCTGGCATCTGTTTACTATGCATCAAGGGCAAATATTTTAACATGGGCTACGGGAATAGTGAATGAGATCTTTCTGTTTATCTTGTTTTTCCAGGTTCAACTTTATGCAGATATGGTTCTGCAAATTTATTTTTTTATTGTTACACTTTACGGCTGGTACAAGTGGAATAAAAAATCTGTTGAAAATGAAATTTCAAAAATCGGTTTTAGGACAAATATTTTGCTTGCCTCAATTATTATCGTAGGAACAATCGTTTCTGGCTATGTTTTTACTAACATTCATAGGTACATGCCCGGTTTTTTTAAGATTCAGGCTGCCTATCCATATATCGATTCGTTTGTAATGGTCTCGAGCATAATTGCAACCGTGTTGCTTGCCAAAAAGAAAATTGAGAATTGGTATTTATGGATTTCCATTGATGCTGTTTGCACGGTAATCTATTTCAAAAAAGGAGTTTTATTTCTTTCTCTTGAATATTTCATCTTTCTAGGATTGGCTTCTTATGGACTTTATAACTGGAAGAAAATGTCAAACACAAAATTACTGACGACAAATAGATTAAGCCCGCGATTAAAAAATGACTAAAGCTTTTGTTTTCGGAAAATTTTTTCCTTTTCATAAAGGACACGAAGCAATGATTTATTTTGCAGCGACAAAGTGCGATTTTCTTACCGTTTTAATTTGTTGCAGCGACAAAGAATCCATTCCCGATTCCGTCAGAAGGTCATGGATGGAAAAAGCTTTTGAGAAAGAAAAAAATATTGAAATAAAAACGTTCAATTATTCCGAAAGCGAACTACCCAATACTTCCGAATCTTCGGAATCCGTATCGGAAATATGGGCAAAAAAATTTAAAGAACTCTTCCCCGACTATACTTTATTAGTTACTTCAGAACCTTATGGCAGTTATGTTTCGAAATTTATGAATATCCAACATATTGCTTTTGATCCCGGCAAAAAACAATACCCTGTTTCATCTTCTTCGATCAGAGACGATTTGTTCAACAGTTGGAATTATTTGCCATCTAGCGTAAAACAATATTTTACCATTAAAGTGGTAATACTTGGAACAGAATCAACAGGAAAAACCGTGTTAACAAACCGACTGGCTAATTATTACCATTGTAGTTTCGTCTCGGAAGTTGGCAGGGAGCTAATCGACAACTCAAATACTTTCGGGTTTAACGATTTAATAAAAGTGGCAGAGGCTCATTCAAAGCGGATTCAGCAAACAATTACAGGTGATAGTCATAGTCCATTGGTGATTATTGATACAGATGTGCATATAACCATGTCCTATTCCCGGTTCACTTTTAACAGGGAACTTGAAATAACAAAGGAAATTTATGATTCTAATAAAGCAGACCTTTATCTTTATTTAAACAACGATGTTGAATTTATTCAAGATGGAACACGATTAAGTGAATATGACAGAAACCGTTTGGACTTGTTGCACAGGCAAATATTAAAAGAACACTCCATTTGTTTTATTGAAATAGATGGAGACTGGGAGAGCAGATTTAACAAAGCGGTTAAGAATATAAATGAATTAATAGAATCTAAAAAGGCTATTTTAATATCTTCAAATTGAACCATCTGTAAGTTTTCTTTTCTAATTTTTCAGCCTCATTTTTTTTTGTAAAAACATCCTCTAAAACCCGTGCGTTCTAAATAATCTCAATTTTTAAATCTTTACCTTTGCCATTCATATTTATACAAAACCTTTATAATTAATCGATATTAAATAATTTGACTAAAGTAACGAAAGAAGACGCATTGCGGTACCATTCGGAAGGCCGTCCCGGAAAACTGGAAGTAGTCCCAACAAAACCACATACCACCCAACGCGATCTTTCATTGGCTTATTCTCCAGGGGTTGCA
>JAHEEB010000287.1 GCA_024640925.1 Bacteroidota bacterium
ACATCGGCTAAATTGTCCATAGTATTGCCACCATAGACTATATAAGCACGTCCGGTATTTGAAGAATATCCCGATGCCCCGATTATAACATCGTCATAACCATCCTTGTTTACATCGCCTGCCTTACAAACACTATTACCCAATTTATCACCGCTGGTTTCCCCGGTAATGGTAACATCAGCCACATTGTCCATTGCACTGCCGCCATAATAAATATAAGCACGGCCGGTATTAGTATTATAATAAAGTGCACCAACAATAACATCAGCATATCCATCGCCGTTTACATCACCTGCCGCACTGACAGTGCCAAATTTATCACCGCTTGTTTCCCCGGTGAAGGTAACATCAGCTATAGTGTCCATTGCGCTGCCACCGTAGAATATGTATGCACGGCCTGTACTACCGGAATAGGCATTTGCTCCCACGATCACATCTGTGTAACCATCCTTGTTTACATCTCCGGCAGTTGCGACAGAACTACCAAAACAGTCACCTGTTGTTTTCCCGCTAATGGTAATGTCGGCTACATTGTCCATGGCACTGCTTCCATAATAAATATATGCCCGGCCTGTATTGAATGAATATGAATTTGCTCCTACAATGACATCAGCATAACCGTCACCGTTCACATCGCCAGCCCCGGAAACCGGAATACCAAAATAGTTACCCGCAGCCTCACCGGTAAAGGTAACATCGGCTATGTTGTCCATAGTGCTTCCGCCATAATAAATATAAGCGCAGCCTCTGTAGTCAGAATTCGCATAAGCTCCCACGATTACATCGGCGTAACCGTCTTTGTTTACATCGCCGGCTGTTGAAACAGAACAACCAAATCTGTTACTACCAGCCTCCCCGGTGAGAGTTACATCTGCCACACTATCCATAGTGCTGCCTCCGAAGTAAATGTATGCACGGCCGGCATCAGAATAATACCTGTATGCCCCTACTATAATATCGTCGTAACCATCGCCATTAACATCGCCAGCCGTGGCAACAGAACATCCAAAGTCAGATGTACCAGTGGTATTTTCTTCAATAAAACTCTGTATCAGGCTTTGTGCCTGAAAAGTCCGGCTAAACATTAAGAGTAAAGCCGTAAGGATAATTGGTAAAATTCTTTTCATAATATGTTAGTTTATAGTTGTGTATGATATAACTTCCAGATAAGTATCAATTTTGGGTTTACCTGTAATACTGTCATTTTCTGTTGTCGACGGTCTGCTTTTCAGGCTCCATTCAAAGAGCAAATCCCTGGATTTGCTAAACAGCAATTTGCTTTTCATTACAATGGCATCGGATACTATCAGGTTTTGGCCGCCAAACCCGACTGTGGCATCGGAACACAGGGTTAATGCATACAGGTATCCGCTTTCTTTTTTACCTTTCAGAGAAATTGAGGGCGTACCTAGTTGCTGTACAATGGTTTTCATTTTTGTTGTACCTGTAAATTGCCGGACAGTATGGTCCCAATCGGTTTTAACCGCAGATGAGGTGTCGTATGTAGCCGGCAGGGCAGGCAAAACTACCAACGGGTTGCTAAAAGCGGTAACATACGCGGTGTCGTTAACGGTATATCCCACAAGTTTAACGGAACCATGGTCAAACGTATAATATTCTTCAATACAGGGCTGACCGCTGTGTTTTTTCACCGACTGTACATGCATGCCTGGAAACCATGATTTTGCTTTTTGACCGGGTGTGGAAAAAGTAATGGTGTCGTATTTACGGATAATGCTGTCGGGAAGTACGGGCAGAGTAATTAAATTGCCGGTTACTGAAAATTTTGTAGTATCTGTTACTGCAAGTTCGTAATAAACGGCTAATACCTTTAGTCCGTTTTTGGGCCAGAGCAATGGTTTATTGCTGCATGCAACAACCGAATATAATGTTAATAATAAAAGATAAACAGGGATCTTTATTTTAATTTTTTGCATGACATTTAATAGGTTTATATTATTTGTTTTGTTAGAAATTGGATGAGCGGGCATTGCATCGCAATCATTATTATTTTTTAATAAACCGGGAGGTATATGTACCCTGTCCGCCAGTAAGTTTTATAACATAAATGCCTGATTTTAAATTTCCCACATAAACATGATTTTCGGTAATGGTTCCAGAGGACTGCAGTTTGCCGGTTATATCGACAATTGAGTATGAAGTATTGCCGTTTAGGCCTGATATTGAAAGGATATTATCAGCCGGGTTCGGGTAGATACTAATTAAATCCGTATTTGCAATACTATTTTTGGAAGGATTTGATGGATCGGTTGTAGTTCCTGTTGACGTCCGGTAATAATCCTGTATTTCTGCATTCAAAATCGGATTTGATCCAGATACGGAATATGTTTGCAGGGTATCGCTAGTTATGTTTCCATTCTTATCGTAAACAGCCATATAAGCTGTACTGTTGTTCCATATTCCATCCGTTGTATTCCATACTTGTTCTTTCTCTGAGCTCAGATTTCCGTCATCATCATAGGTATACAACTTTTGTTTTAAGTTTGTCCAAGTAGTATCTTCATAATATTGTCTTATGAAATTCAGAATCTTTCCGGATTTACTATAGGTATAGGTCCACAGCGTATCGTACACCCAGGTAAGTGTTTCAAATAAATAATTATATTGTTGCCTGTATAAAGTTTTGCTTGTTATATTATTTAAAATATCATAGGTATAAGCCAGGGAATCCATGTCATAAAATAAACTATCATCCGTATGATATAATTGAGTCAATTCACTTTCAATGTTCCCTTTTGCGTCGGTTTTGTAAAGTGATTGAGCAGAGTTTACCCATTGATTTGAATCGGATATACTTTTCCATTCCTGGTACAGAGAATTTGTTAGAAACTGGTCGTTAAAGGTAAATAACTCCTGGTTGATATTTACCCAAACATTTTTGATAGTATCCCGGTATTGTTTTAAAGCACTTGTTTTTTCACCATACTTATTGTAAGTGTATGTGGAAAGCAAGTTATCTCTCCATTCATTCAAGGAGAAATTGAAGTATTTTTCCTCGTAACTTATTAAGTTTTCATTACTATTGTATGTACTAATAAATTGCTTTTTGGTTTTCCAGTTTTCGGAATCTCTAAACATTGTTATCCTGTTAACTGTATTACCATTATCATCGTAGTATACAGAATCTAAAGTAACCGTTAATATTAGCGTGGTTGTGGGAATAAAAGTCTGTTCTTCAATGGTTACTAAATTCAGTTTATCGTTATAAGAATATATTCTTTTATTTAATAAAAAACCTGGATTCCCATCATATATATTTAAATAAGTTATAGTACTGTCAAGCTGAAATATTTCGCTTTCAGAAGAACCGGTAACAACTTTCTTCGCAACCACTAAATTCATAACCGTGTTGTACAACTCCTTATCCGATAAATTTTCGGTGGTTTTTGTCTGATTAGAAACCAGCTGGCCTTTTTGTGCATGTGCATTAAAGAATACTGCTGAAAACAGAAGGAATAAAATCTTTCTCATTATTGAAATTTTAAATTAAATCCATGATTATTTTTTAATAAACCGTGAGGTATAATTACCCTGTCTGTTGGTTAGTTTTATGACATAAATGCCTGATTTTAAATTTCCGACATTTACCTGATTACTGGTAATTGTCCCATAGGATTGCAGTTTGCCGGTTAAATCAAATATGGAATAATCAACATCTTTGTCTAAGCCTGATATTGAAAGGATATTATCAGCCGGATTCGGGTAGATACGTATTAAATCCGTATTTGCAATACTATTTATGGAAGGATCTGTCGGGTTTGTTGTACTTCCGGGATTTGACCAGTAATAATAGGTTGCCAGACTGATATCCCAGCTATTGAGGCTGCTGTTCCAGTTCAAAACGGAGTCGCCGGTTTTATATCCCTCACTGTTGTAACTGTATTTCAACAGTGTTGAATTTTCCCAAACCTGACTTGATTTATTCCACAACTGATAGGTTTCAGTTAACTGTTTTCCTTCGGAATTAAATTCATATAGATAACGGTCCCAGCTTACCCAGTGGTCTGTGGACCAGTATTGAAAAGTAACATTTAGCAGGTGTCCTTCGGAATCGTATGTATATAAATAATAATTGCTCCTTCTCCAATATGGATTAGAAGGGTCAGCAATATACCAGGTTTCACTCATATTGCTTAACATGTTTCCGACTGAGTCATACGTATTTGTATATTGATAGTGATTAACCCACAAATTGTTGGTTGTATCATAATTTTGTTCTGTTAATACAAGCTGATTTCCCATTATATCGCATTGATAGGTTGTCCTGTTTACGGGAACCCACGATTGATTCACATAGTTTTCGGAATCGTATACTGCTATATATCCGCTTAAGTCGTAAGTATATCTTTGGCGGGAAAGCGTATCCCATATGGTATTATTCACATTCCATGATGCTTTTACCTGTGTTAATATGTTACCTGCAGAGTCATAAGTATATATCTCACCGGTATTATTCAGCCAGTCTGATGAGGTGCTATTCCACTTCTGGTATGTATGTTCTGTCAGTTTCCGGTTGCTATTGTACACATATAAATTCTTATAATTATTTTTCCATTCATTTTGGGCAGATTTCCAGTATTTGTATGTTTCAGAAGTAATATTACCAATGGTATCACCGATATAGAATATCTGAGTAACATTTACCCATTTATTACTATCAAAATTCCAACCCAGTTCTAAATCAACAGAAAGTTTATTTTCTGAATCGTATGAATAAGCATGTTTTGTGAGATTATACCATGAAAAAACATAATATTTTCGCACCGTACTGTCGAGAACATATGTATCGCTATCCGATTCTGATTTCCTTATTCCGGAAGCAGTTTGTAACTCGTTTAGTCGGGTTGTTTTTTCAGCAGGTTGAATTTTAGAAAAATTGTTTTGCGCTTGCACAGGAACAATTACCGAGGTAAAAAGAATGAATAAAAGTTTTTTCATATAAATAATCTTTAGTTAATAATTACTAATAATAATTTTATTTGTTCTTGATTGGAATCAATAATAAATGAGCAATAACAATAATTGTTTAAAATACATTTATTCTTTAAAGGTTTAGCAGTTTAACGATTTTTACAGCCACAAGACCTATACTCTGCGTATTATTTTTCAGAATTGCCCAATTTTTTACCATATGTGAAGTTTTTCAGAAATTTTCGAATCATCAGTTGGAAAAACAGATTTTGTTTTTTTTGTGCTTTTTAAACCCAGATTCCATTACATTATAAAATGTAAAACCAACTAGCTGACTTTGGGGATACAGCAGCAAAACCTATGCACAAAATGGAGAATTCCATCCCTGCCCAAATTCTGGTTGAAATGTAAAAATCATGGCGAAAAGAACCATTTGGTGATGCTGATCAAATCAACAATCCCGCATGGAACAACATTCGTTCAAAAATACATTTCCTGCATTCTATTTTTAATTTAACAGTATGGAAAAAATGAAAGTAGTAAATCCTAAATTGATTACAGATCGAAAAATTATTATTGGAGTTTACAAAAGATAAAACAAGGTTGATCATGGTATGTTGACAAAAAAGCAGCTAAAGGGGAAAAACCAACCAAAAATAGATTTTTTGAAATAAATTTCTACACATTTGACCTCTCTGTCATTAAACTCTGGGGTTGACTTAATCAGCAGACCCTTGTGGTGTCCAAAAAGTTGATATATAGCCACGAAAACTCTAAGACATAAAGGTATCACTAAGGTTAATGTCTTTTAAATAAGATCTTTGTGCCTTGGCGGCAAATTTACTTTTTGGACAGCCGCAATTAATCTCAAGAAGTCATTAAAAAAAATCAGAACTATAGTTTTATCTCAACATTCAGGTATAAGCCTGCTTCAAAATCAGCATCTTCTTCGCTGGGAGCCCATCCCTGAAAATTTGGTGACAATCTTATTCCTTTAACAGGAGCATATTCAACACCAACAATTATTTTTGTACCATTTGATCCGATATTCCATGGATCATCGGCACCTTCCATGGTAGTTGAGGTAAGAAGATCAAACCGTCCGAATGCTTTAAATTTTTCTGATATACTTCCACGACCATATAGGGAAACGCCATATAAATTATGTTCATCTGATCTCTTATTATTAATCTGATAGT
>JAHEEB010000288.1 GCA_024640925.1 Bacteroidota bacterium
CTAAAGGAACCGGAGCACCCATAGCCAAAAGAGTACCCAGGCGAGCAATGGCTACCTGCATACCCATAGCAAGCGCAATTTCGTATCCTTTAAACCATTTTACAATAATTTTGGTCACAGTAATTCCGCCAATCTCAGAACCTACTCCGAAAATTGCAAAACCTATTGCGGCGAAAGTTACCTGGCTTTTCATTCCAAATAACATTGCTCCTTCTGGAAAATGGCTTGATATAGCCCAATATTTTATTCCGGCACCAACAACCATAATAGATGCAGCCATAAATCCGGTAAAACGAACACCCATTTTATCCAGAATAATACCTCCAAAAATCAACATCAGGAAGAAAACATTTAACCAACCATAAGCGCTTGTAAAAACCCCGTATTCAGTGCTTGTCCAATGTAATTGAGCTTCTAGCATTGGTTTTAAGGGTGACATTACATCGGTTAAAAAATACCCGGCGAACATGGTTATTGAGGCAATTAACAGAGCAATCCAACGCGCTGTCTTAGAGTCCCTCAATGTGGTCTTAATCATTTCAGTCATAAATATATCTTTGATGTTTAAACTTTTGTTTATAGCATTTTAATTAAAACGATAATTAAACGTTGTTATTGGCAACTTTTTCCATATTTAAAAAACTATCAATTTGATAATTTCCGAATATTCCTAAACTGATTGTATAATTGTTACCTGTCAATTTATTTCTTGCTTAATTAGGAAGAAAATTTGCTAAAGATATATTTTAAAATTTATAAAAAGACTGATTCAATAAAGAGGCAGATAATTTATTTCCAGTTTGAATATTAATAACAATAGTGTCTGAATAAAAATCAAGGTTAAAGCACAATTGATAAGGTTATTTATTTATGAAAATTTCATAAATTTATAAGAACTGAAAATTTATTTGTCTAACCAAAATCTTCTTCCAATGAACAAAACATTAACGAATCTACTTAATTATTGCGTACTCCTGACATTAGTTCTTACCGGGTGCGTAAAGAAACCTGTTTTAACTAACCTTGATCCTGCCAGTGGACCTCCGGGAACTGTTGTTGAGGTTGTTGGAAGTTCTCTTACATTAACATCCGTAAAATGGGATGCCGGCCTCGGTTCGGAAACAACGCTGCCCAGCAGCTTTTTAAGTGCTAAATTTTTTAGTGTGCCCATAGGCGCAACTGCCGGAAACCATCCTGTGCGTTTAAGCAACAAGGAAGGAATTTCGGACAACATTGTCCAGTTCAATGTAACGGCCGGTCCCATAAGGCCGAAACCCCGTATCGACGATGTAACTGTCAACCTTTTTTCAATAAGTGGGGGGAAAGTAACTACTATCATTATGGTACATGGGGCGAACTTCGATGTTGGTTCCAAACTGTTGATTAATGGTGACGAGGTTGATACCTATTTCTCAAAAGTCTTAAGAAATACAGACATGCAAGCCACTGACCCTTCTACTTTAGGTTACCCTATTTATCATTATGCAACTGTTTGGGCTATTTTACAAAACCAAACACCAGGAGCTATTTTGCAGGTGAAACTAAAGAATCTTGACAATCTGCAGTCGGATCAGGTAAGCTATACACTTGCCAGCAACATGGATGACCTGGACAGTGATGGTGACGGACTGCCCGATAAGTGGGAGGAGAAGGGTTATGATGCCAACGGTGATGGCACTGTTGATATTGACCTTCCTGCTTTGGGTGCTAATAAATATCGTAAAGACATTTTTGTAGAAGTGGACTGGATTGACGGTGCCGACCCAAATAATGCAATATGGGCTTCCATTGAAAGCGCCTTTACAAATGCACCCATTCTAAATTCTGACGGCAGCACAGGCATTACCATACACATAGATCGGGGACAAGCTGGCGCGGGTGGTGGCGGAAACGAAATTCCTTTTGTCGAATATATCTACTTTCCGCATTTTGGCATTAACGCCGCACTCGACCCTGCTACCGATGATATAGAAAGTGTGTATGACCTGAAAGCCACCCACTTTAATGCAAACAGGTTGAATATTTACAGATATTGCATATTTGGCTGGAACGAAGCTACTGGCATGGGATACAGTGGATGGAGCGAAGGTTTTACTTGTAACGACTTTATCGTAACATTTGCAAATTGGGGAGCTGCCTGGTACAACGCTTCTCGTCAAACTGGTACTTTTATCCACGAACTGGGGCATTCTCTCAACCTACATCACGGAGGTGCTGAAAATCTGAACTATAAACCTAATTATAACAGTCTAATGGGTTATACCGGTATGTTTAACACTCCATCACAGTTTAATGGCATAGATATCGATTGTAACCTGGGCAATATCCATTTTATTTATACATATTCCCAAGGTATGCGTGCCGACCTGAACGAAAATTGTCTGAATGAAAACAATGGAGTATGTGATGGTAGCAATATCGATTGGGACGCTGATGGCAATAACTCTGAGAATTGTGTTAGTATAAGCATAAACTCAGATGCTGCCAAACAAGTGCTAAAGGATTATTCTGATTGGGCCAATATTATTATACCATACAGGGGAACTGGCTCGGGTTGGAGAAATAATTAATTTAAACTTAAAATTAAATTAAAATGAATACGATAAATAAAATAGCAATTATTGTACTATTGACAATGTTTTGTTCAACAATTGCCATTAGTCAAAACCTTCAACCTACAAAACCTGCTAAGGCAGTTGATACGCTTAAATACCCTAAACCTGTAAAAGACGATGATGCTAAGGTTAGCCTCATTCCACAAAAGGTGAAATTTGCGATTACCACAAAGTTAGATGGTAAAATTCCGGAATCTTACAATTTTACTGCCAATGTGAAGGATATTAAAGAAGGCACCTTAACAATGGTCAGCCAAGACAATAAACCAGCAGATGTTACTTACAAATTACCAGAAGGGATGAACCTGAAAATAAACAAAGGGGATAATATAACTCTTTATAAAAATGCTTTAATTGTTGGGGCAGGACTTGGCTATGACCAATATATAAAATTAGGTAACAGCTTAAAGATTGCATCATCAAAACTATACGGCGATAACCTTCTTACGAGCAAGTTATTGCCGGGAGTATCCATAAAGCAAACTACAATTGATCGAGAGTCAGTAAGGGAAAGTGAATTTATGAAATCAATGAAGGTAAAGGTTGTGCTGGCTCAAAGCTCAGGTAGTACCCCTTTGTCAACAGGAAAGGTTAACGAGGTAGTTATCAATAGAGTTAGCTATCAGATATATGTCCAGGCCAGTTCGTATACCGAAGCAAAACCCGGATCCATTGAACCTGAATTCCAAGGGTATCTTTTAGAGTATTATATAGTTGAGAAATAAATTTTAACCCAAAGAATTATTTCGTTATACATCGGGTGCTAAGTCGCAATTCCGCCTGATTTGACGAATAGGTAGGGTTAGAGTTTAGAGTTCAAACGATCGTTTCTTTTAGAATTAAGCGTAGTTCTGAAAACTACGCTTAATTCTTTGTTTGTTTCAACTTTGCTTTTTTAGTTCCAGACATTCTACGGTATTATAAATATTCTGAAGAAGCGCTTTTGTTTTATTTCAAATCAACATGTTTTCTATAAAAACCAATGAATATCAATTGTGCTTTCTATTATAGGTTCATTGATTCATCCCATTGATAGTAAAATTCTCCATTTGTAATGCTTATTGTTTTGTTTGTGGGGATAAAAGTTTCGGAAGAGGAAACCTCATAGCTATAGGAGGAAAAGCTAAAATTCCCTTTTATTATTCTGTTTTTAATGTCCATTCTTTCAATAATAATTTCTCCAACAGGTTGCCCTTCAATGCTGTCATTTTGTAGCATGTTTTGGGTGTAAAAAGTTTCATGTCCATTTTCCCCGGCATTATTTGGAACTATGGAATAATAAGCAGAAGATTGTCCAACTACATTTGATTTTCGATAGATGGTATAGGTCATTTTTGTAGTAGGTTTTGGAAAAGAAATGTATAAACTTTGTCGATTAAGACATACAGAAAGAAATAGGCAGGTATCTGCATTATCTGTAAAACTTTGACCAAAAGAAAAGCTAAATGTATTAGGAATAGTGTCAATATTTAGCCTGTTATCTTGATAGACAACAATCTGTTCCCCATCAATATCAGCCTTTAAGTAGTTGTTTGGAGAGAAGGTTTCCTTCTGGCAACCAACGAATAGAGCAATTATAAATAATAACAAACAAATTTTCGATTTCATAGCATTCATTATTTTTGTGTTGAATAAGTTTTTATTCACACTTGCTGGCAAACTTATAAATAAACATATAGATATTTGAAACTTTCTCCGTCAAATAATTAAGATTCTAAAAATTTCCAACTAATTTTTTTAAGTAACCCAGGCAAATTAGTTACCAGTCATTATTTCATAGACGCGATATTCATTGTCAATCTCTTCTCCCATAAAATTTATTGTTTTATTACTTTTACTATGCAATGTGCCTGATGTGTAATAATCCAACTCTCCCCACCGCCAATAATAGGAAGAACAAGCAACTCTGTTCCTTTTATATTTAGTTATGATTCATTTAATGTTCATCAATATTTTTCTCGCAAACGCACAATATATGTTTGTAAACAACATTTAACTATATTTGTGTCAAACACAGTTAAATCGAATACTTTAGTTTAAGATGTTGTACAAGGGGAGTAAAATAGCACAACTTAGAAAACAGAAAAACTGGCCGCAGGATGACCTTGCAAAAGCTGTTAATGCCCCACGAGCTATCGTTGGTAAATATGAACGTAATGAGAATGCTCCCTCTGTTGAAATTGCCAAACTTGCCAATGTTTTTGCCGTTTCTATTGATTCCATTATTGTTGAAGGAAAATACACAACTTACGACAAAGAAACCATTAAATGATTGGAAGATATTGAAAACCTTGATGGTGATACCAAGAAAATGCTAATCATGGTTATTGATACTTTTCTTAGAGATTCTAAAGCCCGTCAGGCTTATTCAACGAATAAAAATTAATGCTATGAATTTACATTATATTACCGATACGAAAGGACATAAAAGAGCTACCCTAATAATTGATCAAAAATTCAAATAACTCCTATTCGTTATAGATTTCGCCACTTATATAATTACTATATTTATTATTGCTGTTATAGAAATTTGCTCCGGAAGATACCCAAACCATCCAGCCCATACTTCCTGATAAAGTGCAATAATTCATATTCAGCCTTGCTGGTTTGCCATCCCCTACCTGAATTGAAGAGGGATTGTTATTGCAATTTCCATCGATGTATGTTGATCCGGCATCTTTTATGCTACACCATTCTAGCTGATTGCCTTCAGAATTACTCAAAAAGATTATTCCTAACCAGGTTCCATTCCCTGCTGTTACTCCTTTAAAAGTTATTCCTTTTTCAGGTGTTCCAACCGCATTAAAACATCCCGAATAGCCATTTTCAATAATGGAGTTTTCTCCCATTTCAAACACGCATCCGGGTGTAACAACAATCGAATCGTTAACCTGAAAAGTTCCGGTTAATCTGTAAGGTACATTTAGCGGATTAATAATAATTGTTGTGTCGGGGAAATTGATACTCCCTTCAACTACATCAATATATTGTTTCCCATTATTTTCTTTATAATCCGATAAGGTATCAAAATTATTAATATACCTTATGAAGCATTTAATCGGCGCCCATGCATTATTTATAATTTTATTATTGTACAACTCAATCGAATCATTGTGTAAATAAATTCCATTGCACAGCGAACCCGAAATTGTGCTGTTTTTAATTGAACAAAATCCATCCTGGAAGATTGTTATAGCAGCTTCATGGTAACTGCCATTGCTATTTCCAGGTATACCTGCATTTAATATTTGAACATGATCAAGAAACATTCGTTTGTTGTCTTGCCAATACGTTTCTGATTCAAATCGTATTCCTGTCCAGCTGCCAGGTTCGTTGCTGTTGCCCTGTAAAACAATAGGTTTGTTTTCCGTACCTTCCATTTTAAGTACACCTTTATCCAACCATATCCCGGAGTTGGAATCGGTAAATTCTATGGTTACTCCGGGCTCAACAGTGAGAGTAGCTCCATTGGTTATGAATATAGTTTTATTATAACGATAATCCACACTATTG
>JAHEEB010001032.1 GCA_024640925.1 Bacteroidota bacterium
GTAATAATAACATCAAAATCTTCTTCAAAGTTAATTTTGAATAATTCGAGGTTTATAGCTTCATCATCAACGTATAGAATGCTTTTTTTGTCCATTATCATTCCTTTTGTATTAAAGATAAAAATTCTTTGGCACATTCTATACTGATTTTTGTCCTTTTAATCTTTTGTTAATTAAATCTAAATTTGTATTTGTGTTAAAAGAGTATTTTAGCATAATTATTAGATCTCTATTGACTTAGCGTGATAACCCCAAATTAGCCTCGATTAATAAGTTGTACAAATTCTTAACCGCAGGTTTAATCTATTTGTCTTTAGATATTTTCTAATGACAAATTAGGGTTTAAGTTAGTTTTATTCAAACTCTGAAAAACCCAGGTTACAAATTAGAGAATTCAATCGATAAAGAAATTGAAATTTTCAAAGTTTCTATTACTTATATCAGGGATAAACAAAATTTGACAAACAATATAAATGTTAATTGCGTATAAATCATTTTTACAAAACTATGAAGAACTTTATTTTCTTACTTTTATCTATTTTAGACGGAATCATTGTAAATGGACAAATTACTCCAATTTACACCAAATTTCAAAGTGGGGCTATACCGGATTCTATTCTCATATATAGTAACACAACAGAAACCGATTCTTTATTACAGAGCAAATATGTATATTCTTATTCCGGGAATATAAAATCGCAGTCCATTTATTTATGGGACTCTGTTACCAAAGAATGGTACAATTCCAATAAACATGTTGATTCTCTTGATACAGATAAAAATATTGTTTTGGAGGTGAATTACAGGTCAGAAAATAATGTCTGGACTCTTTACACCAAAACCGAATTTATCTATTCCAAAGGACAGAAAACTTCCATATCATCTTTTAATTGGGATGTTTTCGAAGAAAAATGGGAGAAAGGAAGGAAATATGAATATGACTATCTTCAGGATGGTAAGATAACACAGCTAAGGTATTTTAATGGTTATTCCATTGATTCTGAATGGGAGATATCATCAAAAACCGATTATTTATATAATCAGGAAGGTCAGCTTATATATGAATACGATTCTTCGACATATGGAAGTGACTTATTTACCCCTGTGTATAAGACAGAGCACACATATAATATGGGTAAAAAAGAGGCAAGCATTACATATAGGTGGAAGGAGAATTGTTGGCAAAATTATATGAAACAAGATTACAATTATAATTCAAAAGATAGCCTTATCTGTATTATAAAATATAAGTATAATAATAGCGATTCTTTATGGGATAATAATTACAGGCACCAATATGATTACGATGATGCCGGAAACCTTGTAATTGAGGATGAATCGACCTGGGACACTGCTTTATCGCAATGGCTCATTTATACTATTTATGAATGGGATTATAACCAGTCAAACGATTTAGAATGTTACCTTTCCAGATTTTATGATTTAAAACTGAAGACATGGAGTGGAAGTAAACATGTTTATACTTATAATTTCTATAAAAATATTGTTTATTCATTAGACTATATATGGAATAATGATTTATATGATTTTAAGTTTAGCACAAAATCTTTTTATTATTACTCCGGTGATTTTGTTGATATTAACGATGTTAAAACTATTGTACACCCTGTAATAAAATTGTATCCTAATCCATGTGGAAATACATTAAGCGTTTGCACAACAGGCTTCGAACCTACGGTAGAATATTTAAAATGTCAGATTTTTGATTTGGCTGGCCGGGAGGTACTGCCCCTTTGGAACATTCCGTATAGCGAACGTTTTGATATAGATGTGTCTGAACTATTCGGCGGGTATTACTTGTTAAAAGTTCAAACAGGCAAAGATTTCCAGGTAATTAAATTTCTGAAAAAATGAATCCTGGTTTGTCATTAGAAAATAAATAACTAACTAACGACAAATCGATTAAGAAAATCGCTTCCGGATCTCTCAGAAACAAATTGCACGATTGATGCTCATTATAAGCTTCAATCGTGCAATTTGGATTAATGTAATTCTTAGTTAATTAGTGCCTGATGACACATTCTGTGTTTTATCCACATCATATAACTTACTGTTTTGCCATAAAATCATATATATATGGATAGTTTACAGCATTCGCAAGGGTATTGTACAGGAATGTTGGATTTGGAAGAATGCAAGGAGTGACATTTGTATTATTTGAAATAATTCCTGATGAACTTCCTACAACCCAATTTCTACCACAGTATCCATCATAATAAAATCCTAATTCCTTCCTTGTCCATGTTCCATTTATTGGCAAATTTT
>JAHEEB010001033.1 GCA_024640925.1 Bacteroidota bacterium
TATCGATGCATTTAATTATATCCGCCTTAATAAAGCCGATATAATGTTAACGGGTGGCGCAGAAGCTGCCGTTAATCAGCCAGGAGTTGGAGGATTCAATGCTATGCAAGCACTTTCGACCAATAATGATGAATATAAAACTGCTTCGCGTCCATTTGATGTAACGCGTGATGGTTTTGTGATTGGTGAGGGTGCTGGTGTACTAATCCTTGAAGAACTGGAGCATGCTAAAAAGCGTGGTGCAAAAATTTATGCCGAAGTTGTCGGTGGTGGACTTACTGCCGATGCTTATCATCTCACTGCTCCGCATCCCGAAGGGCTTGGTGCAACAAATGTTATGAAACGCGCCCTTGAAGATGCCTATCTTAAGCCAGAAGACGTTGATTATATTAACGTTCACGGTACATCCACTCCTCTGGGAGACTTGGCTGAAATCAAAGCAATTAAAAATGTTTTTGGTGAACATGCTTATAAGTTAAACATCAGTGCGACTAAATCAATGACTGGTCATTTGCTTGGTGCTGCCGGTGCTGTTGAATCAATTGCTTCTATCATGGCAATCATTGACGGTATTATCCCACCAACAATTAATCTGAAACAGGTTGATCCGGAAATTGATTCAAAACTGAATTTGACTCCCAATGTAGCTCAAAAAAGGACTGTAAATGTTGCAATTTGCAATACCTTTGGATTTGGTGGACATAACTCTTCGGCTGTTTACAAAAAATATTCAGAATAAGACACCTTGCCAATTCTTTTAAAGAAGTCGGAAAAATCCCTTTTAAAACCTGACAGAAAAAAAAGTGCTGAATTCAAACGTATTCTGGGATTTCGTCCCGGGAGGTCAGAATTATACCATCTTGCCTTAATACACAAGTCAGCAGCCAGTAAAGTTTATCATAACCCCCACTTAAACAACGAACGACTCGAATTCCTTGGCGATGCTGTTCTTGATAGTATTGTTGCTGAACACCTCTATAAAAAATTTCCAGATAAAGATGAAGGGTTTCTGACCCAACTCAGATCGAAAATTGTCAATCGGGAGACTCTTAAACGAATTTCACTCAAACTTGGAATTGGTAACCTGGTTGAATCAAAAGTTGCAAACGATAATCATAAATCTGTTTACGGCGATGCTTTAGAAGCTATTATTGGTGCAATGTACCTCGATAAAGGGTATAAACGTACCAAGCGTTTTATCCTTAAGAAAATTCTTGATCATCACATCAATCTGAAAAAATTATCTGAGACAGAGATTGATTTTAAGAGCCGGATTATTGAATGGGGGCAAAAACATAAAAAAGATATTAACTTTAATTGTCACGAAGAGTCGAACAGTACAAACCGCAGCCCCTTCTTTGTATCACACCTGTTGATATCCGACCAAATTGTTGGCATAGGTACAGGTACTTCAAAAAAAGAAGCGGAACAAAATGCTGCTGAACAAGCTTTACAAAGCATGGAGAGCGTAGAAAGTTGATAAAAAAAGTTCATATATTAAAAGAAAAAGTCCCGAATGAATATACCGGTCTGGGAATAATTACCTCAGAAACGGAGCTGCAAATTACAATGCTTATTAACTCAAGTTATAATTTTAACCTTTCTGTTGCTGATCCAATTAAAAAAACAATAAACGAAGATATCATACAATTTCCTCTTTGTAGTTTTAATAAAAACGATGAACTGATTTGTCATCTGATTAAAAACAAATACAAAGGGTTCACTCTTTTTAAAGGATATCCGAAAATTGATTTTTTCTTGCTCTTTCAGGGTGATCATGCCATGGAGTTAGTCAACAAAATTTCCTCTTCGATAAAAACAAACATAAATATCTCACTTGTTATTCCCATCGATCAAAAGAAGATGAAAGGTATTGTACAGTTATTGCAAAGCTAATTCATCTTCTTGCCCGATTCATTCTCTGGGTTGTTTGCAGGTAGAATCTTATTCTTGCCAGGTTTTTATAAAATTTAATTTATTTAGGGTTATCCTCGCTATGTAATTAAATAGAGATCTGGTGTTTTCAATGTGGGTTAACAAAAAAAGCGCTTTGTTAAGCGCTTTTTTTGAATATTTTCTTTTAATTATTATAGTCTGAAACTTAACCCAGTTGAGAAATAATGTGGGCCTCCAAGAGCTAATTCTAAATTCAAGCCGATATTGTCTGTTATGTAAGCTCTAAGTCCATAAAGTACTAGCTGAAAAGCAATATTACCACCACTGATTAGTTGATCTGCATCGTAATTCGGGTCGTGAGTATCAGTAGAAAAACCCCAATTTGTA
>JAHEEB010000289.1 GCA_024640925.1 Bacteroidota bacterium
AAAATGTTTAAGCTTGATTAAACAAAATTTTCACTTTCCTGTTGTTAATATAACGAGAAGGATTAAACGAAAGAAATTGATTCATATGTTCGGAAAAAATATATTTCCACTCATGGTATTCCTCATACTATCAACCCATTTATATTCACAAGGGGGAGAAAAAGGTACTATTGAGGGTAGAATTGTTGATGCTTCAACAAATGAGCCCATACCTTTTGCAACCTTATTTATTGAGGGGACAAAGATAGGATCGCTCAGCGATTTGGAGGGTAACTTTACATTTACCGGCATAAAACCCGGCTATGTTCGTATTTTTGCAACCTCGGTCGGATTTGAAGATTATCTCTCCGAAGAGTTTTTGGTAACCAATGCAAACAAAGCATACATTGATGTTTCTATGATACAGACGCAACTGAAACTTGATGAGGTTGTGGTAAAAGCTTCTGTTTTCAGGAAGAAGGAAGAGAGCCCTGTATCTTTGCGTCGCATTGGAATTGAACAGATAGAGAAAAGTCCTGGTGGTAACCGCGATATATCGAAAGTTATTCAGTCGTTTCCGGGAGTATCATCAACTCTGGCTTATCGAAACGATGTAATTGTCAGGGGAGGAGGTCCCGGTGAGAATGTGTTTTACCTCGACGGAGTTGAAATACCAAACTTGAATCACTTCGCTACGCAAGGAGCTTCGGGCGGACCAGTCGGAATAATAATGTCGATTTTATACGAGAGGTGAACTTTTATTCCGGAGCATTCCCAGCAAACACAAGTAATTCGCTCAGTTCGGTGCTTGATATGCGCCAGGTTGATGGAAACAAAGATAAATTGAAGGTAAAAAACTCTGTTGGAGCCTCCGATATGGCACTTACCCTGGATGGACCGCTTTCTAAGAATACTACTTTTATTGCTTCAGCTCGTCGTTCATACCTGCAATTTCTTTTTGCTGCATTGAAATTGCCCTTTTTACCTACATATAACGACTTTCAGTTGAAAACACGAACTATGATTGATGATAAAAATGAAATTAGTTTTATAGGATTGGGTGCTATCGACCAGTCTAAACTAAACCTTGATGCGAACGAAACGCCTGATCAGCGTTATATTTTAAGCTATCTGCCTGTAAACAATCAGTGGAATTATACGGTTGGCGCTGTTTACAAACATTATCGTTCTAAAGGTTATGATACATATGTTCTAAGCAGGAACTACCTGAACAATGCATCATATAAGTATCCCGATAATAATGAATCGCTTCTTCGATCGTTCAATTACAAGTCGGCAGAAATCGAAAACAAATTCCGATATGAACATGTAACAACATTAAAAAACAACCTGAAAATTAACTATGGTGCCGGATTAGCATTTGCAAAATATTTCAATAATACCATGAATACTATCTATTCCGAAAGTGGCTCAACCATATTTGAATATAAAACAAACGCAGATATGTTTCATTATGGAGCATTTGTTCAGGCAAGCAAACCTCTTTTGAAGAGCAGACTTACTACTTCTGTCGGACTTCGAACCGATGCAAGTACGTATTCTTCTGAAATGAATAGTCCTTTGAAACATATCTCACCGCGACTTTCACTTTCATATGCATTAACAGATAAGTTATCGATCAATATGAATACAGGAAGATATTACCAACGGCCACCTTATACTGCCTTGGGTTATAAGGATAATAATGGCAACTTTGTTAATAAGGTAAACGGAATAACCTATATTGCCAGTAATCATTATGTAACCGGAATAGAATTTCAACCCGATAAAGAATCAATGATTTCGGTCGAGGGATTTTATAAAATATATTCAAAATACCCTTTTTCCATAGTCGATTCTGTTCCACTGGCAACCAAAGGTGCAGGTTTTGGTACTGTTGGCGACGAATCTCTTGTTCCATTGTCAAAAGGACATTCCTATGGAGTTGAGATACTTGGTCGTTGGCAGAATCTGTTTGGTATTTCCACGGTATTTTCATACACATATGTTCGCAGTGAGTTTAAGGATTTACGTGCAGGGCATACAAATGAATATATTCCAACATCGTGGGATAACAGGCACATAATTAACCTGACAGCAACAAGAACCTTTAAAGGCAATTGGTATATTGGTTTTAAATGGAGATTTGTGGGCGGTGCACCCTATACTCCATACGATATAGACAAATCGGAAATAAAAGCTGCATGGGATGCACAGGGTAAAGCTTATCTTGATTACTCTAAATTCAACAGTCTCCGTCTCCGTGCCTTTCATCAGCTCGATATAAGAGTGGATAAACAATACTATTTCAACAAATGGTCCCTGAATCTTTATATGGATATTCAGAATGTATATAATTTTAAGGCAGAGGAACCACCGACAATTGTCAGAAGATCGTTTATTGAACCAGGATATAACGATGTTTATACCGAAAACTCTGTAGAGAAATATGAATTGGTAGAATTAGCCTCAGATGGGTCGGGAACCATTTTGCCTACCATTGGAATAATATTTGAATTTTAACATGAAAAAAATTGAATGCAATGAATAAAATACGAATGAAAACTTTTACTGGTCTTACATTTATAGTATTGTTTTTGACATTCATAATACAGCCTTGGTCTTGTCGCACACAAAGACTTCCTGGAGATTACCCGACAGATACAATAATTACAAATAAAAACGGACAGGGTTGGAACCTATCAATTGAATTCATGAGGGGTGAAAAGCACAATCATCCACTTATGGCTATTTGGATAACCGATACAACTAACAACTATATCGAAACATTATACCTGGCAGAATCTATAGCTAAGGGAGTATATTCGCATGGTGATAAATCAACAGGGAAATGGATGCCCGGTCCCATTCGTCGTCCAGCAACATTGCCAGTTTGGGCACATAGCCGGAATTTCAAAGAAAGCGATGGCCTCTACATACCTACAAAAAATACTCCTATACCCGATGCCATTTCCGGAGCCACTCCGCAAAATAACTTTATTCTTCAAACCAAAACTAGCTCAACAGAACCTGGTGTTTTCAGAGTTTATTTTGAAATTAACCAGACTTGGGACTGGAATGAATACTGGACAAACAATAAATTTCCTGATGATAAGGAATATAAAACATCATGTCAGCCGGCCTTGGTTTATATGGCCACCATAGATACCCAAAGGAATGAGGGACCGGTGAACCTTATTCTGATAGGACATAGCCATTACAATGGTAGCGATGGAACAATAAATCCTGATTTGAGTACAATAACAACGGCAAAGCAAATTACTTCTTCAATCAAAGTTAATCTGATAAAAAGGTGATTCTTATCACCGTTTATAGATGTATAATATCATCATGTATGGGTTGAAAAAATCAAGCCTGTTGCGTAACATTAATATAAAAAATAGCCCTTCATGAAAATGAGAAATGGTTGGCTTAAAATTCTGTTTTTTTTTCTTTTATTTTCTCAGTTTTTATATTTACCCCTTTCAGCACAGACAATCGATGAATTAAATAATCAAATCGATAAATATAAAACGAACGGAAATAAAATTGAACTGGCAAATGCATATAATAAACTTGGAAATTTATACTGGCAAAAGAATAAATATTCCGATGCTATAACATCTTATGAAAAGTCCCTCACTTTAAATGAAGAATTAGGTAATATTAATGCTCAGCGTATAATCTGTGGGTACCTTGGGCTTATTAACCTGGAAAAAGAAGATTATTCAAATGCTGTAAAATATTTTGAGCTAAGCCTGGCACTAAATCAAAAAGCCGGAAAGACCCAGGAAATTATTTCTGATTTGTACAATATTGCACAGGCTTATCAATACCAGGGTAAACTAAATGAATCGAATTCATTTGCACAGAAAGCCCTGGACAAATCGAACGAAACAAATAATCTCGAAAGTATTAAGAGTTGCAATCTTTTGTTGGCCGAAAATTATGATAAGCTGGGCAACAGTAAAAAATCATCAGAATATTACAGTGTTTACAACTCTATTACAAGTCACTTGCAAAAGCAACAGGTGGCAAATCTTGAAAACCAGAATCGACAGATTCAGTCTAAAGTTTATAGTAAAGAGCTGGAACTGGAATCAGTAAAAGATACACTGCTCCAGGTAAGCAGAGAGATGAAACTTCAGCAGGAATTGAGTCAAATGAAGTTTAAAGCCCAGGAACAGGAGCGGCTGGCAGAGGATAAAGAACACAAAGCTAAAGAAAACCTGAACAGGACACGGATCCGTTTCCTAATAGTTGTTATTGCCCTGGCCCTGGCATTGCTCTCTTTGTTGTTTATACAAAGCCGTTTAAGGAAAGCTATAAATAAAAAACTCAAAGAACAAAACTTAAAAATTGAACAGCAAAAGGATGAAATTGAAAAACAGCGCGATTTAGCTGATAAACAAAGAAAGAACCTGACTGACAGTATTCAGTATGCCCGAAGGATACAGGCTGCTGTAATTCCACGTCCGGAAACATTACATACTCATTTTAGCGACAGTTTTATTCTATACCGTCCACGCGATATAGTAAGCGGTGATTTTTACTGGTTTGCACAGAAAGATAATCTGTTTATCATTGCTGCTGCTGATTGCACAGGACATGGAGTGCCCGGGGCATTTATGAGTATGCTTGGAGTTGCATTTCTGAATGAGATAGTCAATAAAATTGCTATAAATGTTCATATTCAATCGTTAAGTGCCGATGAAATACTGGGAGAATTGCGTGAAAAGGTAATCTCCTCGCTTCACCAGTCTGAAAATCCGCAGGAACCTAAAGATGGAATGGATATAGCTTTATGTATTATTGATTTTGAAAGAAAGAAATTGCAATTTTCGGGGGCTTTTAATTCACTGATAATTGTTAGAAAAGGTGAAATTATTCACCTGAAGGGAGATAAAATGCCGGTTAGTTATCATCAGCGCCGCGAGGTACCTTTTTCCCGAAAGGATATAGAACTCCAGGAAAACGACTGTTTATACATGTATTCCGATGGAATTATTGACCAGTTTGGGGGCGAACTCCGTTCAAAATATCTTTTATCACGTTTCACAAACCATCTGATGGAGATTTATCACAAACCCATGCAGGAGCAAAAACTTTACCTCGAAAATAGCTTTGATGAATGGAAAGGTGAAAATAACCAGGTAGATGATTTACTGGTGATAGGGTTCAGGTTCGTACGCGAATCCATTTCCGGGGTTACCGATTGGCACGACCGCACTATACTTATTGCCGAAGATACCGATATAAATTATTTCCTTCTTGCCGAAGTACTTAAAAAAACAAAAGCAAAACTTATTCGTGTTAAAGATGGAGCCGAAGCGGTAGAGCTTGTGAAAGCAAATGAAATTCATCTTGTGCTGATGGATATAAATATGCCTAAAATGGATGGTTATATTGCTACCAGGCTTATTAAGGAACATAATTCAAAAATTCCAGTAATAATCCAAACGGCTATTTATGAAGATGGAAAGGCAAAAGCTATTGAGGTTGGTGCTGATGACTTTATTTCTAAACCTATTCACCTGAAATTATTTATGGAAAAAATTTCCAGGTTTTTAAACTAACTAAATAATACTGATATGCGACCACTAATTATTGAGGAACAAGATGATACTCTTAGTGTAATATTGGACAAGGGAAATAATCAATTTGAGTTTTCAGGGCGTTCTCTTCCTGAAGATGTTACCAGCTTTTATGAACCAATATATAATTGGCTTGAAGAATATATGGTATCACCAAACCCAAAAACAGAGGTAAAAATGAAAATCGATTATTTTAACTCTGCCTCTCATAAAGCCATTAATCAATTGCTGGAATTACTTGCCAAACTTAGTAAAAAGGGGAATGTTGTTGTGGTAAAATGGCATTATATGAAAGATGATGAAGATATGCTGGAAACCGGGAAAGATTATGCCGATCTGACAGGGCTAAATTTTGAATATATTGGTTATATTTAGAAATTATTTTGTTCCTGTTCAATAAATTCCTTATCTTATATAAAAATACATATTATGATAAAGAAGGTCGCTATATTCGCATTGTTTGTTATGCCGTTATGTATTTACGGACAACAAAAACCAGTATTTGAGAAAAAGATGCATGTATCGGCTGATGGCAAACTTTA
>JAHEEB010001034.1 GCA_024640925.1 Bacteroidota bacterium
TAAGTGGAGGAATAGCAAGAAAAATAGAATCTTATTGGACTTTATTCATGTCTCTAATTGATTTTATTTGTATTCATGAGGTAATGGTTATTGAACCTGGCAGATCATCCTTCAACCTATCTATAAAAACCAATTACACTACTTTTGATCTTAGTGTTATTAGCGGAATTACCATCTCTTCGAGCGAAATACCCCCATGCTGATAGGTATTTGTAAAATAGTTTACATAATAGTTATAGTTATTTGGGTATGCCATAAAACTATCGCCATATGAGAAAATGTATTTCGAACTAACTGACGACTTAGGAAGGTGTACTTTAGAAGGGTTTTTTATTTCAAATACCTCTCTCGGATTATAAGAAAGATTTTTTCCAAGTTTGTACCGAAGGTTTTTTGAAGTTGCCTTGTCACCAACGACCTTAATGGGCTTACTAACCCTTATAGTACCATGGTCGGTGGATATAATTACTGGAATTTTCTTATTGGAAAGAGCTTTGAGCAAATCATATAGCTGTGAGTGCTGAAACCAGCTTAAGGTAAGCGATCTGAAAGCAGCTTCGGTTGAAGCCAGTTCTTTAATCATTTCCATATCGGTATTGGCATGAGATAACATGTCTACAAAATTGTATACAAACACAATCAGGTCATTTTGAAGAATGTTTTCGATATTCTCAACTTGCTTTAAGCCTGCTTTTGCTGTTATTATCTTTCCAAAATAATGTTTCCCCTTTATGCCCAGTCGGGTCATCTGCGACTGAAGCAATTCCTCTTCATATTGGTTTTTATTGCCTTCGTCGTCGTCATTTCGCCAGAGATCGGGATAACGCGAGGCAATATCTACGGGCATCATGCCTGCAAATATGGAATTGCGTGAATATTGTGTTGCTGTGGGCAGAATACTGCAGTAGGCTTCTTCTTTTTCAACAGCATAAAAATCGTTAATCAGGGGTTGTATAATCCTCCATTGATCAAATCTCAGGTTATCGATGAGGATAAAAACAGCTTTACCATTTTTCTGGTATTGGGGAAAAACGGCATGGTTCAGGATTCCAGGGGATAGAAGGGGCCGTTTTGATGAATCACCCTCAAACCAATCGAAATAGTTGTTCCTTATATATTTTCCAAACTCATTGTTGGCTTCAGACTTCTGCATTTTAAGGATATCGGCCATGCTATCGTCGTCCGATTTTTCGAGTTCCAACTCCCAGTAAATTAGCTTCATGTATACAGCCACCCAATCGTCAAAGTTACGACAGGAATTAATTTGCTGTCCAAGTTGTGCAAATTCCGATTGATAAGCCGATGTTGTTTCCCGGGTTACCAATTTCCTGGTATCAATATTCTTTTTTATTGAAAGAAGTATCTGGTTGGGATTAACTGGTTTGATGAGAAAATCAGCAATTTTTGATCCGATGGCGGCATCCATAATGTCTTCTTCCTCGCTTTTTGTAATCATAATAACAGGTAGCAAGGGTTGAAGCGATTTTATAATGGACAGAGTTTCCAACCCGCTTTTTCCGGGCATATTTTCATCGAGGAACACCAGATCAAAAGAGTGAATTTTAACCAGTTCTATTGCATCGTCGCCATTGCTGGCAGTTTTCACGGAATATCCTTTTTCTTCGAGAAACAGGATGTGGGGTTTAAGCAGATCTATTTCATCATCGGTCCAAAGAATTGATACCTGTTTCATATCGGAGTTTTAGTAATTTTTACCTGTAATTCTGGTTATAAAATAACAAGTACTGTTCAAGCTTATTTTCTTTCTTTAAAATCTCAAAATTCGATTTAGAGATAACGAAGAACTGGGAACCTTGTTGTGCTGCATCATGCCAGATGTCTGGATTATTATTGATTCCCTGCAGGTATTTCATAGCTTTTTCGGAATTGTCAAAACTTGTTATTGTAAGTACCGATATTTTTGCTATACTATTGTTTATTACTTTCAGGTCTGCATCAGAGAAGTTATCGATGTTGTAATTTACTAAATTAAATACCATTTGATTTGCATCGGCATTTTTCTGAATTGAAAGAGCCGCATAATGCTCTTCCTGAAAATTAACTTTATAAAGCTCAATTGCTTGTTTAACCTCCTGCTTTTTGGCTGCTTCGGGGTTTTTATTTTGCAGGTAACTAACAAGCTGAGTAGCTGTTTCTGATACTTCCGTATTTGGATATTTTGAAATAAATTTTTGAAGATCGCTTATAAAGCTTACAGTATCTTTACCAACTCCTTCGGAAACGGTGAGCATATATTCGAATTGAGGAACAAGTTTATCG
>JAHEEB010000290.1 GCA_024640925.1 Bacteroidota bacterium
ATAAAGAGATATCTGAGATAATAGGTATATCGGAAGTTAACACCGGAGTTAAAATAAATAGAATCAAAGCAATCATTCTAAAATCTCTCGAAAATGGAAACAAATGAACTGAAAAATATATGGCAAACATTGGCTAATGAGAAACTAATTGACAAAGATTTAGCCAGAGAAAATATCAGGCGGATTATCTCAAAAAAGGGGAACGGGATTATTAATAAAATGATAAAAAACACCAGGTTTGATTATTATCTTTTCTTATGTGGAACGATTCTTATTCCTCTCTTTTTGTTAACAGCGCATTTATACGTTCCTGCTCCATTTCCAAATTTACAATCATATGTTGGCCTGTCGGTCGTTGAACTATTTTTTATTTACATGCTAAGCAGTTCTATACGAAATCGAAAATTTTTGAGTACTACCTATAATAACGAATCAATAAAAGAATCAATTGAAAAAGTAAATTCATATTTGAAAATATACTTAAAAAAATATAACTGGATTAGCCTGGTGTTTGGATATTCTTTTTTAACGCTTGCATTAATACAATTTTTAGTGAAAATTGGAGGTTTTAAAAACATATCATTTTCTGCTTCAGGATTCAATTTGTTTTCCTCACACCTTATAATAGTGATATTGGCATTAATGATAATATGGCCCTTACTCATTAAAATCGAAATCAAAATACGATATTCCAAAACTGTAAAAGATATGAAACAACTACTTGATGAACTTAACGATGAAGAATAATGTATCAAAAAGATTTTATACTTCGAATGATTGAAATGATTGCGGATTTAATCGCCGGTATTTTAGGATTGATTAAGAAAGGCGATTACGGGCAAGCATCTCAAAACCTTGATAATGCTTATTTCAATTTTCTTAAGCAGGATGCATCTTTTTTTCGGAGTATCAGTAAAGAGAAATTAACGGATGAGCTTATTAAAGAGCACAATTACACAAATGGCCATTTGGAAATACTAGCCGAATTATTTTATGCCGAGGCTGAATTATTATATGCGAAAGGCAATTGCATCGAAAGCATTGAATATTATGAGAAAACATTAATACTGTATGAGTTTGTTGCTAAGGAATCCAAATCGTACTCTATAAATAGACAATCGAAAATGTTGATGATACAACATCGGATTACTCAGAATTTAACTTAACCACAGAGTATCAGGAAATAGTATTTATTCAAATTGTCCCGAAGATTCAACCAGCACTCCTGCTGTAATCGAGGAGTATGTGTCTTCAATTACTTGTCCGTCAATTGCTGTAATTCTAATTGTGAATGAGCCGTCGCCGAAGCCACTCTTATCGGTATAAGTACCATCGGTACCACGGGTTAACTGAAACCAATTAGTGTGTTTTGAGCTTTTTACCTCTACTTTTAACAGAGGCAGCCTTATATTCCTTACCCATAAACTGGTCCACCAAATACTAGCCTGGGTCTGAAACTGATAGAAGATATTTTCGCCATTATCGGGGCATTTGGTTACATACCATTTCATGGTCCGGGGATATTCTCCAGTGTTCAAAATATCATATGCCACCTGGCTTAAATCAATGCTGTTTTTTGTGGTTACACCTGTGGTAATTACCCTGACAATAAGCGATTTTCCCTTTTCTGTTTCAATTTTAACACAGGCATCACAAAGCTGACCGTTGCCATTGTGTGTAAGTTCCAGTCCTGCCAGATAATTTCCTTCGATTATCTGTATCTTTTCCGGGTAAGGCCCACATGAGTTTGTCCACTCGCTTTCTGCCCAGTCAACCGGGCCCAGGTGAAATTGCCCTCCGGTAAAAACTTCTCCATAAACTCCGCCATCAGGCTGAACGAAAGGACCATCGTCGTTTTTGTTTTTGTTACAACTAAAAAAGGAAAGCAAAAGAAACAGGAAGAATAGGTGCTTAGCTGACATGGTTGTGTACCTTTTATTTACCGCTAATATAGTAAAAAAGAAGATTGTTGATTTGCTGGTGTTTTATCTATTAAAGAATTGTGCTTAATATTTAATTATTATTGAATCATAGGCACAAAAGAAGGTAATCCTCAAATGATACCATTGATCTGGGTCAAAAAATCGGGGAAAGTTTATTTTAGTTTTGCCCTGATTCGACTTAAAGTTTCCAGTGAAATTCCCAGATAAGATGCAATGTGAGTAAGTGGGATCTTTTCAATATAATAAGGCTGTTGTTTTAAAAGAATTCTATAGCGTTCAGTGGCTGAAAGATATTGGATGGCATACAAACGTTCTTCAAGAAAAAACACATTATTAGCCACAATTAATTGTTCAACCTGCCATAAAGCAGGATATTTATTTTTAAGTTTCATTAGTGCCTCAAAATTTATTATCAATACCTGCGCATCGGTTAATAACTGGATGTTTACCTTAGAAGGCTGTCTTAGTATGGAAGTCCCATATGAGTCAATAAATTGCAGAGGGAAGAAAAAATCATGACATTTTTCTTCCCCATCAATATAAAAGAATTCACGGGCAATACCTTCCTCTAAAAACCAGAAATTAGTTAACATTTCGCCTTCCCTTACGAGAAAGGTGCCTGTTGTAAGATTTTTTCGATTCCCAAATACTTCCAGATATTCTTCTCCAGCCTCTTCTTCAACCTTTTTGAATAAAGGAATTATGTTATTAATACACAATAGCAAACGGTTGTTTATACAATCTTGACGAAAAAAACTATTTAATAGTAATTCTGACAGCATAAATTTTTTAATCGTAATTAATTTCTAAAATTAATACAAGTTTAAGGTACCCTTTTGTTTCTATAAATTACCACCACCATCGATATCTATAACTGATCCTGTCATATATTTATTATTTAAGACAGCTTCAATAATATGTGCAATTTCGTCTGGTTTTCCAATTCTTCCAACAGGTAGTTTTCCTCCCATCTGTTTAAAGAAAGTTTGTTTTTGTTCTTCATTCATCCAATCATAGGCAGGGGTGTCTACAAGTCCTGGACTCACTATGTTTACTCTTAAAGGAGCTAATTCAACAGCCATTGTCCTACCCATAGCTAAGATAGCACCATTTACTGCGGCAACACCAGAAGTTCCAGCAATAGCTTTTCTTGCAGCTCCTCCAATTACCATAAGAATAGAGCCATCCTTTCTTAAATGCGGAACAGCATGTTTTGCCGAATAATAATAACCGAAAAATTTAGTATTAAATGCATTTTTCAATGCTTGACTTTCAAATTGAGTAAATGTGCCCCAAGCTGGTACTCCTGCTCCGATTAAAACCAAATGATCAAAAGAATCGATTTCTTCGAAGAATTTCTTCACAGATAATTCATCGGTAAAATCAAGCTCTTTAGGCACAACGTTTTTACCAATTTCTTTTGCTGCCTTTTCTATTTTCTCTTTTGTTTTACTTGCTATAATAAGCTCATTATTTTGATTGGCCAATAATTGTGCTGTTGCAAACCCCATTCCTTGGCTTGCACCAATTATTACAATTTTTTGATTGTGTAACATTATGCTTTTTGTTTAGTAGTTATTATGTAAAAATCTAAAATAAGAACTATCCTCAAATGAAAGATAATTCGATATTTCTTTGATTGACAGTTTAAATCATTTTAATATAAATCTCTTATATTGTATTTGAAAGTTCTTAAAACAGATTACGCAGTTCAGAACCCATTTTCTCTATTCTTGCTAAGATAGATCATATCCTTAATTATGCACTTTCTTATAAATTATTGTTATATAAAAATCAACAATTTCAGGAAAAAGATATACATTTGTTCAATCTAAAAACGTTGGATGTTTACATTTAAAATGGATTTGGTAAGGTAAATAACCTTTAGTATTCTCCAAAGGTTATCCCTCAATTAAACTCAGACAAATTCTTGTCGGAGTTATTTTCATATCTATATAATCATAACAAATGAAACCATGGCAAAAAATAGGTTATACCATGATTTCAACAATATAAATTTAAACATCATGAGTAACGAAAATAAATCAATTCACGAATTCGAATTCGAATTAATTTGCGAATATTTTTCAGGCATAGAACGACAAGGGCCAGGAAGCCCCGAGGTGACGATTAAAGCATTGAGCTTTATCGATAATCTCACCAACGAATCTCATATTGCAGACATTGGTTGCGGAACAGGTGGTCAGACAATGGTTTTGGCAGAGCATACACAGGGAGATATTACAGGAATCGACCTGTTCCCTGCTTTCATAGATTTATTTCATGTTAATGCCTGCAAACTGAATGTTCAGAATAGAGTAAAAGGTATCGTTGGTTCTATGGATAACCTTCCGTTTCAAAGTGAAGAATTGGATCTTATCTGGTCAGAAGGAGCAATCTATAATATTGGTTTTGAACGAGGATTAAACGAGTGGAAGAAGTTTCTGAAAAAAGGAGGTTATATTGCCATTTCAGAAGCCTCTTGGTTTACAGAAGAAAGGCCGGCTGAAATCAATACGTTTTGGAAAGATGCTTATCCGGAGATAGACACTATTCCTAATAAAGTTATCCAAATGCAAAAAGCAGGATATATTCCTGTTGCGAACTTTATCCTTCCGGAAAACTGCTGGACAGAACATTTCTACAAACCACAGGTGGAAGCACAAGAAGTTTTCCTGAGAAAATATAAAGGTAATCAGGTTGCTGAAGAACTTATAGCAAATCAAAGGCACGAAGCCCTATTGTATTCAAAATACAAAATGTATTATGGCTATGTATTTTATATCGGGAAAAAACTCTAATTAATCAGGAAGGATTGTCTATGTGTTAAGGACAGTCCTTCTTTACAAAAGCTTATGTTTATTGAAATTTTGAAGCACTTCATTATAAAGATTCAATATATTTTTCCATCATAACAGTTTCATTAATTGGTTTTCGCTGTGTCTGGTGTCTGTTGGTATCCGGAAAGCCTTCTTTTGGATATCCTAAGATTAGCAAAACTGTTGGCTGAAACCAGGAAGATTAATTTTTTTTGTGTAGTGTCTATTTTAAACCAAATATTTTCTTTATATCATTAATTTTATGCATAGAATCAATACTAAAGTTTGCTAAAACAAAAACATACAAGAATCCAGTAGCAAATAATCCATATAATCCGGAGAAACTGAATTCCAGAATGGATTGTAATATAGACAGAAAAGAAATTACAAGTGCAACTACGATGATTATTTTACCTAAGAAATGTAAATATACCTTTATATTTAACACTGTCGTAAGATTTTCCTCATGGATATCACCTTTAATTAACGCCATATTGCCGAATACAGGACTATTAATCAATGAAAGAAAATTATCTTGTGTTGAAAAATGATTGTTATGAATGGTAAGTCTAGTTAACCTATTAATCTTATGTTTCACTTCGTCTGGTGGTAAATTTATTTTAAATATATATTTCTGATTTGGAAACATATTGTCTTTATGTAATTAGAATCGTTTTTAAATACTCCCTTTTCTCTTATTGTTCAAAATTCCTTTAAAAAACGAATGTTCTTTCTCATAAAAGATAGTATTATCTTTCCCAAATATACCAACTCTTCTGTTATCTTCTAATACCTTAAAGATAACATGTTTTATTAATCATTTCCCTGAAAACCTATAATCTGAGGTTCAGACAATATCCCTGGAAGCAAAGCTGCCAAAGAGAATTAGTACAACTGTTTTGTTAGGTATTATAATTACTAAATTTCAGAAATTAATTTCCAAGATGTTTTTATTAAGTTGGCCAAATATCAGGTTCAGGCTTTTTCTTTTTTGCTGGTATTAAAATACTTGCCCCAATTCTAAATAGAAACCCCTTATGTGTTAATAAAACATCGTTATCTTCATAGTCAATTAATTCTTTGTTAAATTTAGAGAATTCATAATAGGTATAATATAGTGAAAGTTCAAAGGAGAAATGTGCATTAATGAAATATTCAAACCCTGTACCGAATTCAGAATTTAATCCATTCATTTTAAATATTGAAGGTTCAATATCATTTTCTTCTAAAGATTTAGATTTATAATGTGAAAAACCTAAATTCATTACTGCAAATGGAGAAAATTTTGTTTTAGTAAAATAGCCTCTTATACTTGGTCCAATAAATGAAATTGCTTCTTGGTC
>JAHEEB010001035.1 GCA_024640925.1 Bacteroidota bacterium
TTATTGGAGAAACCGAAGAACTTATTTTTTCAAGCTGCTGAATATCTGCAAGAGTCCTTTTCAGATACGCCTGTAATACAATTGTTACAACAGCTGGATATTTTCTGTAAAGTTGCTCAAAAAGGGTTAGCTCTTTATCTGTACAAGAACTGTCTTCCATATCAAGACAAACCAAAAGACCTGATACTGAAGCTTTCTCAATAACCTCACTTATTTGTTCAAGACAAAAATCCCTGTCAATAAGCAAACCAAACATCGATGGCTTTAATGAAAGTGTAGCCTTCAAACCATTTGCTATTATTGATTCAATTGTCTCAAGATATTTTTGTTTATAAAGAATTGCTTCTTCTTTTTGCTGTATGTTTTCGCCTAATACATCAACTGTAGCTTCAATATTTAGGGTGTTCAGTTTTTGTGTCAGAGTTACTGCATCTGAAAGGTCTTTACCAGCAATATACCTTTTAGAGAACAGCCATACCAGGTTTTCTGGCATATGAGAAACCATTTTAGCAATTATCGCATTTAACATACCTTTCTATTTTAGCTCCTACCAGATTACTTTTCCGAAAGATACTTTTAGCAAGATGTTAAAAACAGGACAATTGTCAGAACATGAGAAAAGTCTTGAAAATGGTCTAATCCGCATCCAATAGCATGAAAAATCTCTGGTAAGAAAGGATTCAACAACAAATTTTCCTTTAGCAGAATTTCTCACCTTTAGTGCATCTTTGAGCTTTTGAGTTTTAGTGGCAAAAGAAAGCCACAAAGGCACCAAGCCACGAAGATCCACAAAGGAAAACAGCTATAAACAGATACTTCCTTCAACTACGTTGGCAGGTCTGAAGACGCAGTAGGGATGGAGGTTGGAAAGCGTAAATTTTAAAACAAAAAAAGGGGCTCTAAAAAAGCCCCTCTATAATTATATGTGAAAAATCATTTATTATTCAACGACAATTTTGTCTACCCTTAAAATTTCAGCATTACTGAACCTTAAGAAATATACTCCGGATGGAAGGTCGCTGACATCGAGTCTGTTTGTATATGTTTCAAAACCCTTGTGCTTTTCTGACCAGACAATATGATTTGTTATATCGATAAGCTCGATCGTGAACGCATTGCCTGTTAACAGGTCGGCTTTGATGTTCAGGATGTCAACTGCCGGGTTCGGATACAAATCTACCCTGAGGTTCTTTTGTGCAGCTTCGTTGATAGCATCAACTTGGTCAACAAAACGGTATTTTGTAGTATTACAACTATTACCACCCATTGCAACAGTAACATTATATTCACTGGGGAAGAGGCAAGTATAATATCTTTCAGAAGAACCATCCTGCCATTGCCAGGATGCCATACCTGCACCACCATCAAGCTGATAAGGGAAGTCTACATAAATTGTATCGTTGTTCCAGTCATCAACAGGAGCTTGTCTGACTTCTATTGTTTTTGTCAACTCATCATCCGTAGGATCTGTATCCTCAGGTGTCTGTATAAGATAATATTTTACAGTGTTTGTACCAATTACATTCAAAGGTATCGATTTTTGCAATGTAACAGTATGTACAGTTTTCGGTTGCCAACCACCATCTACGGTGAAACTGACATTTTCTTCAACAGCTGCGCCATCGTTTGCTTCGTAGGCTATAACAAGGTCAGCACCTGCACGTACACTTCCCTGGTTTACCAAATCAACCGTAACATCTCTCTTATTACCCGAACAAGCTGCATTTGGAATAGTAAAATTCTGAAGTTTGATAGAAGTGTAATCGAAAGTCAGGAATACGCTATCTTTTAAGTAGCATCCGCTGGAAGCATTAGATACTATAACCCAGTACCTGCCTGTCATACTAGCTGTAAAGGTATTTGTAGTAGTTTTAGAATCCTGCCATAGATAGGTATAATTTCCGGAAGCAGCAGATAATACAACCTGGGGAGCGCTTATCAATCTGTCTGCACCCAGATTACTTGGCGGATTTGCACTGGTTGTAATAGTGCTCAACTTAGTATCGTTGGCAGTACGCAAATCGCCTGAAGTTGTTGCCGTTAAATTAAAAGTAAACGACTGGTAGGCAGAAACATCTGCAGTTGTGTTAAACGTGTAAATGTAATATGCGCCCGGTACAATATTTATTGTTGGCTGGAAGCTTTCCTGAACAAGATTGCCAGAACCAATGCGATAACTTGCTGTTAAAGTATTTGCTGTAGTAATGGTATCGCTGCCATTGTTCATTATTCTCAAACGCACAGGTTCATTTCCGGCTCTTGTACATCCGGAGAGTG
>JAHEEB010001036.1 GCA_024640925.1 Bacteroidota bacterium
TAACTCTATCCGTTGTAAACTAGTAAATAGGGTATTTGCTGTTGTAAAAAGACAAACACCCTATGTAAAACTTTATCAACATAATTTTGCGTAAAATGCTTGCAGATATCTTAGAATTCTCAAAGATCCACGAATGAAAACCCGCTCAAGTTTCTCTAATTATATTTGAGCAAATTGGTCTTAAAGATTCACTTTTTTTCTAACCCGGATTCCAATACATTTTAAAAATTATAACTAGACTAATCAGGAAATTATCAATGTTATTCGCGTTTAGGAATTCTGCTATTGAGCATCTAACACGGCAATAGTTGTCATGTTAACTATTTCGCGCACCGAACATTCGGTTGCCACAACATGAATAGGTTTTTTCATTCCCATAAGAATAGGGCCAACTACTTCGGCACCACCGATTTCAGACATAATTTTGTGAGCGATATTTCCGGCAGTGAGATTTGGGAATATGATTGTATTTACATCTCGGTTTTCTAATCGGGTGAAAGGGAATTTTTGATTCCGAAGCTCTTTATTGAGAGCAAAATCTATCTGAATTTCCCCATCTACAATTAGTTCAGGGTGGTTCTTGTGCAGAAAAGCTATTGTTTGTCTTACTCTTTCCAAAGTTTTTGTATGTTCCGATGATTTCACAGAACCAAAGTTTGAGTATGAAATCAGGGCTATTACAGGTTCAATATTGAATTTTCTTACTTCATCAGCGCTCAATAAGGTAGTATCAATAAGTGTTTGGACATCTGGATCAAGGTTAACTGTGGTATCGGCAAAGAAAAGAGGCCCTCTCTTTGTCATAACTATAGACATGCTTGAAATATGATTAAGATTATCCTTTGGACCAATTAATCTAAGTGCCGGGCTCATTACATCGCCATAATGGCTCGTTACACCCGAAATCATTGCATCGGCCAATCCTGTTTCAACCATCATAATCCCAAAATAATTGCGTTTGAAGGCCAATTCATGAGCTTCTTCGTGTGTAACTCCCTTACGTTGCCGTTTTTCCCATATTTTTTCAGCAAAAGACTCACGTATTTCATCACTTGCACTGGAGCGGGGATCAATAATTTGAGCGTTATCTAAATCGAAATGGTTGTCAACTATTAATTTCTTTATCTCTTCTATATTTCCCAATAATATAGGGAGGGCAATTCCTTCGAGTAATACTTCGTTTGCAGCTCTCAGTACTTTTAGGTTGTTACCTTCGGCAAATACCACTTTCTTCGGGTTTTGCTTTACTTTGTTGACAATATTTTGGAATAACTGGTTATCTAACCCAAGTCGTTTGCTGAGTTCAAGTCTATATTGATTCCAGTCTTCAATTGGTCTGCGGGCTACACCACTTTCCATTGCTGCTTTGGCAACAGCTGGAGCAACAGTAGTAATAAGTCTGGGGTCGAGAGGTTTAGGAATAATATAATCTTTTCCGAAAACCAGGTTCTTAACATTATATGCCTTACTAACACTTTCAGGAACAACTTCTTTAGTAAGCTTGGCTAAAGCATAGACAGCGGCCAGTTTCATTTCTTCATTAATACAAGTTGCCCGAACATCAAGTGCTCCTCGGAATATATAAGGGAAACCAAGAACATTGTTTACCTGGTTTGGGTAATCTGAGCGACCTGTTGCCATAATCAAATCATCGCGAGAGGACATGGCATCATCATAAGGTATTTCAGGATCAGGGTTAGCCATGGCAAAAACAATAGGTCTTTTTGCCATTGAACGTACCATTTCTTTGGTTACAACATTGGCTTTTGATAAGCCCATAAAGACATCAGCCCCTTTCATTGCATCTTCTAAAGTCCTTACATTGCGTTCGGTTGCAAACTCTATTTTATATTTATTTAAATCGGTGCGGTCTTTTCTGAGTGCACCTTTTGAATCTAACATAATTATGTTTTCTCTCTTTGCACCAAGTGACATAACCAGTTTTGTGCAAGCAATAGAGGCTGATCCTGCGCCATTGACAACAATTATGGCATCTTCAATTTTCTTCTTTGACAGCTCAAGTGCATTTATTAACCCAGCTGAGCAAATGATGGCTGTTCCATGCTGATCATCGTGCATTAAAGGAATTTGTATTTCCTTTTTTAGTCTTTCTTCTATTTCAAAGCATTCCGGAGCTTTTATATCTTCCAGGTTAATACCACCGAAGGTAACTGCAATATTTTTTACGGTTTCAACAAACTTATCAATATCTTTTGTTTCTACTTCAATATCGAAAACATCTATATCTGCAAATATTTTAAAAAGAAGGCCTTTGC
>JAHEEB010001037.1 GCA_024640925.1 Bacteroidota bacterium
CTTTTATTGTAAGGGTTCCTGAGACTGTTGCTTCGTTGTTCTTGAATGCCGTACTACCCGTTATTGTAAGAGTTGCAAAAGGATACTTTTCGACACTAAAGAAATCTTCCGATTTAAGATGACCAACCAGTTTATTGTTATATTCAGCATCGGTCAAATCTATATCTGTTAATGTGGTCATATCTATTTTAAAAGAACCGCTGGTAATTCGCTCTTTGGTAAGGGTAAACTCCCCCTCCTTCAATTTCACATAGCCATAATGTTCACCGGTAACTTTTTTACCAGTCCATTTAAGACTTGATTTATCGATATTGACTTTATATGTCTGAGCGTTTGTAACTAAACCCAACATGAATAGAGTTACGAATAAAAAGAGTATTTGAGCTTTCATAAATTTCATTTGTTTTTATTTTTTAAAATAACCGAATCTGTTAAAATATAAACAATCAGAATCATTTTAAGTTTGCAAATTGTTTGTGAGATTTAAAAAAAACATCTTTGGGTTGAACGTTTCAATTCTTGAGGTGTATTTATATCGAATTCATTTTTGTAATGGCCATTACCTATTCATTGTTAAACAAAAAATTAAATAAAATGAAAAGAATAACTCTCATGATTTTGATAATGTGTCTGTTATCAAGCGTGAATTACTCTCAACAACCAGAAACAGTATTATCCATTGCTAAAGTTGCCAAACCTCACGAATGGTACCTGAAGCAAGCCGAGCTTTGGTGGAAAGAGGTTGAAAAAGACAAAAAAAACGAAAATGCCTGGTATAATTATTTTAAAGCAAACAGGTATGCCTGCATGACTTATAATAATATTAACGCATTTGACGGGAAAAAGAATGATGGTTGGATAAAAGAAAGCAGTTACCTGATGGAAGCTGAAGAAATTATAAAAAAAGCCGATCAATATATACCAGATACTTATACCAGTAATTGTCTCAGGGTATATGGCTATAGTAATGAAGACGAATCATTCAAGTATTTACAAAGGGCTTATGAAATAGATCCTAATCGGCCAGAGGCTCTGGATGGATTAGTAACTTATTACGAAACCCATGGTAATCTCGAAAAACGAAAGGAGTTTAATCTGAAATGGTATAAAACGAATGATCTTTCGTCTGGTTTCCTTGCTTATAATTATAATGTTCTGATGACAATTAAACCCAATGGGGTTATTTTAACCTTTGGCGATAACGACACATATTCGTCATGGTTCCTGCAGGATGTTTTTGGAATTAGAAAGGATGTAACCGTGCTTAATGTTCCTTTATTGTCTGATAAAAATTACAGAGACAGTATGTTTAAGAAACTAAATATTCCTGAATTTAAAGAATATACGGATGACTCATCTGAGAGTGAAAAGGAAATATTGGCACATATTTTAAAAAACAGGCCACAAACATTATCGATATATGTTGGACTGCCAGCATGGAAACAACTAAAGGAATATGAAAACAATCTTTATTTAGTCGGCCTAGCATTGGAATATTCATCTGAAAATATTGATAACATAGCTTTGCTAAAAAACAACTTCGAAAATTTATACGTATTAGATTATGTAAAGCAACGGTTTGAATATGACATTTGTGATGAACAGGTAAACAGAATGAACATTAATTACCTTCCGGGTATTTTTAAGCTTTATAAGCATTATACTCTTAGTGGTGATGAAATGCATGCCAAAAAAATAAAGGAATTGGGTTTGGGCATTGCCCAAAAAGGTGGCCAGGAATGGATGGACAAAGCAACTAAAGAATTTAAATAGTGTCATGCAGACATTCACCGATGAACAGTTGATGATAATCTACCATACAAGCAACGACAGTCGAAGGCAGAAAGCTTTCGACTGTCTGTATGAGCGGTATTCCAAACCAATGAATAATTATTTTTATTTTACACTTAACAACAATTTTGAGAAAGCCCGTGATTTTGTCCACGATTTATTTCTTAAAATAATTGAAAAACCGACCCTCTTTGATCCAAGATACAGTTTCAAAGCCTGGATTTATAGAGTTGCCTCCAACATGTGCAAGAATGATTACCGTCATAACAAAACGGTAACCATTTATCAGAAAAATATTTTAAGCGGGGTATTGCCCGTAAGCGAACTAAATACCAATGAAAAGCATCTTCGCCATTGCATTGCACAACTTGATCAGGAACAAAGAGCATTGATAGTGCTGCGTTTCAGGATTAATTTATCAATAAAGGAAATAGCGGAGATTTATGAATGCCCTGAAGGCACCATAAAATCGAGGTTGTTTTAT
>JAHEEB010001038.1 GCA_024640925.1 Bacteroidota bacterium
AACAATGCTATTAAGGTATCCGGCTATTTCTTTCACCTGGTTTTCAACAGAAAATTCAGTAATGTCTGATAAAGGAGCATTGCTCAGAACGCCTTTTTTAAAAGAACTGTATTTCTCAGCAATATAAGTTCTAATCTTTGTTTTATCATCATAATCAAAGTAATCTCCTGTTTGGGTGCTTGTTATTATTTTTTGAACATCTCCTCCATTGATTCCAAGCCCAAGTATAGGTTTATTAGCACGCATCAGTTCAAAAAGTTTGCCAGGGATTCTTCCTTTAGCATTATCAGCTTTATTTATCAATAATAAGAGTATTTGGGCATTGAGGGTATATTGCAAAGCCTGTGTTCTGTTTATGGCCCCAAGGTTATTCAGATTATCAATTAATCCATATTCCTTTATGCTGGCAAGAATTGAATAATCAACAAACCCTGCGAGTTTAATTTCAAGATCCTCTCCAAAACCAGGAATTTCCTGTTTAAGTTCCTTCAAGACTTTTAGAAGGGAATCAGGATGCCTGTCAAAACCAAGCATACCAGCATGATAAATGGTAAATTTTTTGTCATGTTTGGCAATCAATCCCTGAAAATCTTCTTCATCATAACCCCAATAAATCACATCTACATTTCTGGCTCCAATAGATTCAAGATCAGTTTTCCATGTTGGGCTAGCAATGGTAAACTTTTTGGCTGTAGCAAAAGTCTCCTTTTCAAGCCGATGGTGTTTTTTATCGGCCCACCGGGTCAGCTTTAACAATTTGTAATAATCAACCTGTGTCCATGGATCCTGGAAATCGGCCAACCAGGGAATGTTAAGCTTCCTGCTTAATTTACAGGCAATTACAGTGTTTGTGTGTGGAGGCCCATCTGTTAAAAGGGCATCGACTTTATTCTTTTTCAAATATTCTGATAAAAACTTTACAGATGGTTTTATCCACAATGAACGAGCATCGGGGATGAAAAAATTTCCACGTATCCAAATAGAAAGGTTATTAATAGTTTTATGTTTCCCATCCCTCGTATGAATGGGATTACTCATAGCTTCATCCTTTTTTTTTCCTGAAAAAAATTTATAAAACCTGAATGGTTCAATTATTTTCCTCTTGAGAATGGTAATATTTTCTGGAACTTGTTTTAGGTTTTCCTCATCAATATAAGGATAATCGGCATTTTCAGCTGTATATATTATTGGCTCCCACCCAAAATTCCGAAGATATTTTGCGAATTTCAGGCAACGATTAACACCCACACCACCGCTAGGCGGCCAATAATATGTTATTATTAAAACCTTCTTCACTTAAAGTGTCTTCAACAACTTTGTCATACTTACTTTTTCTTCCATTATCTTATGTAGATTGCTGATGTCAACCCTTTCCTGCTCCATGGTATCGCGGTAGCGTATAGTAACTGTATTGTCCTGTAGAGTCTGATGGTCAATCGTTATACAGAAAGGAGTACCAATAGCATCCTGACGGCGGTAACGTTTCCCAATGGCATCTTTTTCTTCATACTGACAATTAAAATCGAACTTCAGTTTGTCCATAATTTCTTTGGCCTTTTCTGGTAATCCATCCTTTTTTGTCAATGGGAAAACGGCCATTTTCACTGGGGCAAGTTCTGGTGGTATTCTCAAAACAACACGTTCTTCGCCAGTACCGGGAACAATCTCTTCGGTATATGCATTTGAAATAACCGAAAGGAACATACGATCGACACCAATAGATGTTTCAATTACATAAGGTACATAATTCTTGTTGAGTTCCGGATCAAAATACTGGATTTTCTTGCCGGAGAATTTTTCGTGACTGCCCAAGTCAAAATCTGTGCGTGAGTGAATTCCTTCCACCTCACGGAAACCCATTGGAAAGTTAAATTCAATGTCTGTAGCAGCATTGGCATAATGGGCAAGTTTTTCATGATCGTGATAACGATAATTCTTATCGCCCATACCAAGGGCTTTATGCCATTTCATTCGAACTTCCTTCCAATGTTTGAACCAATCCATCTCGGTTCCGGGCTGAATAAAGAACTGCATCTCCATCTGTTCGAATTCGCGCATACGGAAAATGAACTGGCGGGCAACTATTTCGTTACGGAATGCTTTACCAATCTGTGCAATACCAAACGGTATTTTCATCCTTCCGGTTTTCTGCACATTCAGGTAGTTTACAAAAATACCCTGTGCTGTTTCTGGCCTTAGGTAAATTGTATTTGCCTCTTCTGAAACCGATCCAAGCTGAGTACTGAACATCAGGTTGAACTGTCGTACCTCGGT
>JAHEEB010001039.1 GCA_024640925.1 Bacteroidota bacterium
TTCTTTTTCACAGTACCATACCCAATAACCACAACCCCTTCCAGGTCCATTATATCCTGTATCAGAGTTATACTTATTTCTGTTTGTTCGCCAACCTTAATCTCTTCAGGTAACATACCTACAAATGAAAATGAAATAATTCCATCTACCGGTACATCGGCAAGTTTATAGTTCCCGTCAATATCGGTTATTGTACCATTTTCAGTACCTTTTAAAAGTACACTTGCTCCTGGTACAGGTATACCTTCAGAATCCGTTACCTTTCCAGTTATGGTAGTCTGCGCAAATAGGCCACAGGAAAAGAAAACAGTAATTAATAATAGTAGAATTTTCTCTTTCATAGGGTAATTATTTTGTTAATCCTAGTTTTATGAGTATGTTGTAAACGTTTACATCTTCTATGTGTCAAATTATTAAATAATTAATTAAAAAATAAATTCCATAAAATGTAAACGTTTATATTGCAATATTAAACTTCTTCCTATAGATTTGCAAATAAATACGAGCATTTTTAATAAGATGAATATTCAAATTTAGCGTTAATAAATCTCAATGAAGAAAAATATGTTGCATGGAGGCCTTTGGCCAGTGATGATTACTCCGTTTACTGATAAAAACACAGTTGATATTACAGCTTTGGAGGAATTGGTGGAATTTTATCTCAGAACTGGTTCTTCAGGGCTATTTGCCAATTGTTTATCGAGCGAAATGTTTCAGCTATCTGAAGAGGAAAGGATACTGATTACAAAAACAATTGTTAATAAAGTAGATGGAAGGGTTCCGGTTATATCCACAGGGACTTTCAGTAGTGACGAGAACAAAAATATTGAGTTTTTCAATAAAGTATTTGACCTTGGCGTACACGCTGTGGTTATTAATTCCAACCAGCTTGTGAGTGAGGAAGCACCTGAAAATATTTTTAAGTTGAGCCTGGAAAGCCTTATGAACAGAACCGGAAATATTCCATTGGGAATATATGAATGCCCTGTTCCCTATAAAAGGTTGTTATCGCCTTCGATATTGAAATGGATGGCCGATTCCGGAAGATTTTTATATTTTAAAGATACCTGTTGTGACAACCAGCAAATTGAAGAAAAACTTAAGGCCGTACAGGGGACTAACTTTAGTTTTTTCAATGCAAACATACCAACTGCATTGAATTCCCTGCAAAAAGGAGCCAGGGGACTTTCAGCTATTGGGGCTAACTATATTCCGGAATTGTATGCTTTTCTTTCCGATAATTTTAACGATGCTGGCAGGAAAAATCTGGTTGAGAAAGTTAGCCATTTCCTGAGTGTTATCGATCCATTGGTGCACCTGAATTACCCGTTTGCAGCCAAGTGGTTTCTTCAACAGAGGGGTTTAAAGCTTGGAACGTATACACGTACTCCTTATGCTCCAATGCAATCGCAAGATTATCTTCGTTTACTCGATTTGCTCCATATTTCTGAAGAGATAATGCAAGAAATTCATTAATCTGCCTGAGACTAATCCTATACAAATACATAAAATGAAACATCCATGATAATCAAGATTAACACACACGAAGATGATTATATCTTATGGATGTTCCATCTGACAATTGAAAATAAATTATAAACAGATGAAACTTCCACTTATTGATTTAATCGTTTTCCTTGTTTACATGGTTGGTATTGTTCTGTTCGGATGTAGTTTTTTCTTTAAAAACCGCGATTCCGAACAATTTACCCAGGGGGGCGGTAAAATACCTGCATGGGTTGTTGGAATGTCAATATTTGCAACATTTGTAAGCAGTATAAGTTTTCTTGCTTTACCGGGTAAAGCCTATCAAACGAATTGGAATGCATTTGTTTTCAGCCTTTCCATACCTGTTGCTTCGTTTATGGCATTGAAATTTTTTATTCCCCTGTACAGAAATATAAACAGTATTTCGGCATATACATATCTTGAGCAGCGTTTCGGTCCATGGGCTCGGATATACGCCTCGTTATGTTATATACTTACACAACTTATGCGTTCAGGATCAATCCTGTATCTTCTTGCTTTACCACTTTACACCCTGTTTGGCTGGAATATAGGAATGATAATCATAATCACAGGTGTTTGCATTATTATCTATTCTATGTTGGGTGGAATACAGGCTGTTATCTGGACTGATGCCATTCAGGGCATTGTATTAATCGGAGGTGCCTTAACCTGTGCGCTTGTACTGTTATTCTCTATGCCGGAGGGGCCAGGACAAGTATTCAGCATAGCCATGGAACATAAAAAATTTAGTCTTGGCAGCTTTGG
>JAHEEB010001040.1 GCA_024640925.1 Bacteroidota bacterium
TCAGGGACAAAACCTGTTTGCTATTTCCAAATTATGGGGGTTCGATCCTGATTTTATTAACGATGGTACATACAACAGAGGATATTGCAGTGGTTCATATCCAACACCCAGAACTTTAATGATGGGTGTAAAAATAGGTTTATAACGAATTATAAAATTATCAGATTATGAGAAACATATTCAAATATATTTTTGTTGCCATGACAATCGTCCTCGCATCATCTTGCGGTGAGGATTTTGTGGAGTTGACAAACCCGAATACTATCACTACAGGTAGTTTCTGGAAAACAAGCGATGATGCTGTTTCTGGTACCAATGCTATCTATCAGTCATTGATTACTGATGGTGTTTTTATGAGAAAATACATGTGGACAATGGATGGCAGGGCAGATGATTGCTTTAATGTAACTCCTACTTCATATATTATGAGTCAGATGACCAGTTATACCATTAGTTCTACAGGAGAAGAATTATATGGACCATGGGAATGTCATTATGCTGGTATCTGGAGAGCTAACCAGGTACTTGATAACATAGGATCTATTGATATGGATGAGAGTTTAAAAACAAGATGTATTGGCGAAGCGCATTTTTTGAGAGGTTTGTATTATTTTAACCTTGTTAATTTGTTCAAAAATGTTGTAATTTATACTCATACACCACAATCCGTTGATGATTATTATGTTGCACAGTCCACTCCTGAAGAAACATGGGCATTTGTTATCAGCGATTTTAAAGCAGCTATTGAGAATTGCTGGACTAAAACCGAGGTTAATTCTGCAAAGCAGCAAGGCCGGGCAACCAAGGGAGCTGCTGCTGCATACCTGGCAAAAGCTTATTTGATGAATGGACAATTTGATTCCGCGTCTGTTTACCTGAAAAAGATCATCGATGGTGAATATGGTACCTATTCCCTGGTGCCTGACTTCAGCGATAACTTCACCAATGTAAATGAAAACAATGATGAATCTATTTTCGAACTTCAGTATACATATGATAATGCCAGCGTGCAAGGTTGGGGTTTAGAGCCTGCTGCAAATTGGCAAAAACAGGATGGATATTGTAAATCTCTTGCTCCAAAACCTGTTGGTTGGGGAGATGTTTGTCCTACTCCATGGATTTGGAATTTATTCCACGAGGAAAAAGATAAGGATGGTAACGATGATCCAAGAATTGAGGCAACTTTTATTTTTCCTCATTATTTAGATGGCACAACCAATTACGACGCAGCAAAAACCGATTTTGATCCTGATTACACAATTTTCGGGCTTGCCCAGAATGATGCTACCTATGGATTCTCAAAATATTCATGGTCTGTAACCGGTACAAATTTAGGGTTGACTTCTGCTTATAAAGTTTCAATAAGAAAATGTGTTATTGAAGATTTTGATCTGATGAATGACTGGAAATCAGATATTAACCGACGTATTGTTCGGTATGCAGATATTCTGTTACTATATGCAGAATGTATGAACGAACTTGGCAATCCGGCAGAATGTGCTAAATATCTTCAGATTGTGCGAAACAGGTCTAACATGCCCGATCGTGAAGCTGAATTCGCTGCATTAGACCAGACTGATTTAAGAGAACAGGTAATTCACGAACGAACTCTTGAATTGGCTTGTGAATGGTGGAGATACCTCGATTTATTGCGTTGGGGCTGGTTCTATGATCCTACAAGATTAGCTGAGATTCAGTCACACGATCCTGAAATCAAAAAATTTGTAGCAGGTCGTGAATATCTAGCTATTCCAACACAGGAAATAACAAGGAATCCTAAGGTTGTTCAGAATCCGGCTTGGAATTAATGTATAAAATAATTTGCCCGGTTTCAATAAAAATCGGGCAAATTAAATCCTTCGTAAAGAATACTAGTTACTAAATTAACACATAATTAACTTAAATTTAAATTGTATGAAAACAAGATTACTTTCTATTTGTGCCCTTGCATTGACACTAAGTATCAATGCTCAAACTGACCCTGGCACTACAAACCTGAAACATGCATGGACTTTTGAAGATGGAACAGCTAAAGATGTTGTAGGAACTGCAAATGGTAAATTAATGGGAGGCGCTAAAATTGTGGATGGTTATGTTTTAATCGATAAAGCAGGAAAATATGTACAATTAGCTGCTGATAAAATCGAAATAAACAAATACACAGCATTGTCTGTTGTTGCATCCTGGAATACATTAGACACAGCTGGACTAGGTGCTATCAACACTGGTTACCATATGCTTTGGTACTTTGGTGGGTCTGAAGTAGACGGACT
>JAHEEB010001041.1 GCA_024640925.1 Bacteroidota bacterium
GTAACCATTCTTCAGGTAAGATGGGATATGCTATTGCCGAAGAGGCTGCCATTATGGGTGCCGAAGTAGTTCTTGTCTCAGGTCCCGTCGATATCTCAATAGTTAATAATCGTATACATTTAATAAAGGTAACTTCTGCAAACGAAATGTATAAAGCCGTACAGACAGCTTTTCGTTCTTGTGATATTGCTATTCTGTGTGCTGCGGTGGCAGATTTTACACTTGAGAAAACTCATTCCGAAAAAATCAAAGAGAAGCAACACTTAATCCTTAATCTAATCCCGACAGTTGATATAGCAATGGAATTGGGCAAATTAAAAAGAAATGATCAGATTTTGGTGGGCTTTGCTCTGGAAACAAGCAATGAGTTTAGCAATGCATTTGAAAAGCTGAAAAGAAAGAATTTTGATTTCATCGTCTTGAATTCACTGAGAGATGAGGGAGTAGATTTTGGTTCCGATTCCAATAAGATAACAATGATAGATATCCACAATAAACAAACCGGTTTTGAGTTAAAACATAAAGCCGAAGTTGCAAAGGATATTTTAAATAAAGTAGTTGAACTATTGCATGAATGAAAATGAAAAATAGATTTGGCCTTATTATTATAGTATTGCTTTTTGTTGTAAAAGCTGGTTGTCAGGAATTGAACTGCAACGTATCTGTGAATACCAATACTCAGCAGGGTACTAATAAACAGGTTTATACAACTATGGAAACATCCATAAGAGAGTTTATGAATAACACGGTATGGACAAACCATGTTTATGAGAATGCTGAAAGAATTGAATGCAACCTGATGATCACCATTATGAGCGAACCGTCTGGAAACGATTATAAAGCAAAAATTTCCATTCAATCACGTAGGCCAATTTATGGTTCTTCATATAATTCAGTTCTCTTTAATTATATCGATGATGATGTCCTGATTACATATGCCGAGTTTGATCCCATTGATTATTCAGATAATACGTTTATTTCAAATCTTTCATCATTGCTTTCATACTATGCATATCTGATTATAGGACTCGATTACGATTCATTCTCTCCCGAAGGAGGTACACCTTATTTCCAGAAAGCTGAGAAAATTGTTGATTTGGCTCAATCTACCAGTTATACAGGTTGGAAAGCTGGAGACAGCCGAGAAAGAAAAAACAGGTATTGGATTATCAACAACCTGCTGGACTCAAAATATAAAAAGGTTCGGGATTTTAATTACCAGTATCATCGCCAGGGGTTAGATCTTATGGAAAAATCTATTGAGACTGGAAGGGCAGGAGTAATGGAATCAGTTGAGCTATTACAGGAATTCTATAAAGATAAACCTGATCCATTCATGTCGTTTATGCAAATTCTGATTGATAGTAAGTCAGAAGAACTGGTTGATATATTTTCGCAGGCTCCTGATCCTGAGAAACAAAAAATATTAACAATTATGGGAGAAATTGATCCGGGTGGAGCCAATAAGTACAGCCAGCTTCGTAAATAAGATGGTTTATAAGATGTTCAAAGAAAATAGTCGTCTGAAAAATTAATCCTTTCATTTATTAATTAGATTTGTGATCCAATCGGTCACATTATGTTGCTTTCGTTAAAAGTTAACAATTACGCACTTATCGATGAACTTGAAGTTGAATTTCATCGGGGGTTAAATATTATAACTGGTGAGACTGGCGCTGGTAAGTCAATTCTTTTGGGTGCATTGGGGTTGATAATGGGTAAAAGGGCCGATATCAGCGCACTTCGGAATACCGAGGGGAAATGTATTGTGGAAGCAGGATTTGACTTGTCGCGTTATAAGGGATTAGCCAACCTGTTTGCGGAAAATGATATAGATTTCGAAAATCATTCTTTATTTCGCAGGGAAATACTATCTACTGGCAAGTCAAGGGCTTTTATAAACGATACGCCCGTTAATCTGAATGTGATGAACGATATTGCCCTCAATTTAATTGATATTCACTCCCAACATCAGAATCTGCTACTTAACCAGCAGGCATTTATTCTGGATATTTTTGACCGGTATGGAGGGAATGAGCAACTGTTGGCTCTCTTGTCTGATAAGTATTTAAAATTTAAACACCTCGAAAAGGAATTTCTTCAGAAACTCGATACCTATAATCGATTAAAGGAAGAAATGGACTTTTTATCTTTTCAACACAAAGAACTGAGCGAGGCAAAACTGAAAGAGAATGAGCTCGAGGAATTGGAACAAGAACTCGATAAGCTTGAAAATGCTGGCGAGATAAAAAGCGCCTTGCACG
>JAHEEB010000291.1:0-4319 GCA_024640925.1 Bacteroidota bacterium
CCGACACTTTAAAAAAAATGCCGGGAGCTTATCAAGCACTATAACCTAACCATCTTAACCCTATTTAAATACTGGTCGAATACAAATTTATATGTGGTTTCTGTAGCCACATTGATATCTACATTGTCCCCACCTTTAAGTATAGTATACTCAGGATCGGGTTTATTATCAAATCTCCAGAAAGGATCCTGCCACCAACCCCATGGGTGTTCCGGAGAAATAATAAATTGTACGTTGCCTGATAATTTAACCGTAGTTGTCCAACGATACTTATATGTGGCATCTTGTTTAAGCTGAAGATCAGGATAATTTTTTACTTCTGCAGGAGACCAGCTCATATTGGGACAATCGACAAAACCTTTTCCCACCAAACCCAATGGGCCATGATAACCACTACCGCCAGTATCGGTCAATACCTGTTCGTACAAATCAGGTCTGTCCGCATCAGCCATGGGGTCAAAACTTGCTACGGAATAACTAAGTACGGTGCTATCAATGCAGATGGTTATTTTATAATAACCAACCGAAGGGAGCACAATACCAGCAGCGTCTGAACTCTTAATCAATTTGCTGGTATTGTCAGGATCAACTCCGTAACAAACTGGAGTGAAACTGGCTTTTTGCGGAATAAAACGTACGGCAGTATTGGCTGTTTCGCAGAAATACAACGCTTCGTAAGTGAATGGGGCCGTTTTATCAATTAACATGGGTACCCCAAACAAGTCTGAATTTAGCTCTTCAACTGTACTTACATCGACAAGGTACATCTTTGCATAATCCAGCGAAGTACTGATGGTTACATCAATATCAAGACTGGTTACATTACCAGAGGTATCTGCACAGACAAGGTTAAACGTATAACTTGCAGCTTTAACCGGCATTTTAATTGTATTATTTACATAATTATAACTGGTACCGGTTAAGCCACCAATACTGTCATTCAATCCAAGTGTTGATTCTTTTACCGTAACGTAGCTCAATCCTCGTTCGTCGGTAAAGGTAAAGTCCAGATCGAATACATCACCATCAACAGGAACAATCGTTGCTCCATCGCTAACACTTCCATTTACTGTAATGACAGGAGCATCAAAATCACCATCCATAATTACAGTGAGGTTGGCTGAATTCGTTTTGTCTCCTACATTTGTCAATGTGATCACCAAAATTTCCTGATCAGCAGAATTTTCCGGGACCAAAAAGGTATAGCTTAAATCATAGCTGGTACGAGTGGTATCGTGATCTAAAACGATTGTTTTATCGAGATACCAATTTTGATTATAAATATTGACTGATTTCAAACCTATTGGATCGGTCAATGTCCCTTTAATCGTTATTTCTCGTCCTCGTTGAGAATGAATGGTAGACGATACCAACTCAATCCCTGGTGTATTATTATCTGTGATGGATTTTTCCTTTTCACATCCTGATAAGAATACAGCCAAAATAAATAAGAATAGTGTAAATCTTTTCATTAGTATTAGATTAGATAATTAGTTTAGTATTGAAAGATCTTTCGATTGCTCAAATATAGCATTGCACCTGATAGATAGTGAGGGGAGTATTGTTCGAAGTTGGGGGGGTAATTGTTCTATAAATACCCCAAATTAACAGAAAAATAGTTCTAGATGGCTATAATTCAGGCAGTTCGCTAATCTCTTGTTTTTGGTAGTCGGAAGGCAAAACTTTATATTGATCCCGAAAGCACTGCCTGAAATGTTTCATATCGTTAAAACCAACTTTGTATGCAACTTCTGAGATGGTATATTGTTTGGTGCGTAACAATTGAGCTGCATTTTTCAAACGGATACTACGAATAAACTCTGCAATACTTAACCCGGTGAGAGCCTTAACTTTGCGATATAGCACCGGATGGCTGATTCCTATTTCGGACGAAAGAAAATCTACAGAAAAGTTTTCGTTTTCTAAATGTTTTTCAATAATCGACATAGCATCGGAAATAAACTTTTCGTCTTTTAAATTGATATGCAGCTCATCTGGCTGTAATAAAATAGTGCGTGATATATGTTCGGTAAGCATCTTACGCGAATGCATCAGATTTTGCACCCGCGATTTAAGCAAGACTGTGCTAAAAGGTTTGGTCACATATGAATCTGCACCAGTCTCATATCCCTCCTGTTTCTGATGCAATGTATTGCGGGCTGTAAGCATCACAACCGGAATATGGCACGTTTTTAAATTATCTTTTATCCTTTTGCATACTTCAAGTCCATCGATGCCCGGCATCATGATATCGGTAATTATAATATCCGGAATATGCTTATATGCCAGTTCGAGGCCCTTTTCACCATCAGAAGCATCTAAAACGTTGAACTCATCAGTAAACGAATCTTTGATATATTCGCGTATATCAATGTTATCTTCAATGATAAGTAAGATTTTTTGCTGGTCGCCATCCCCGGCTACGCGATTAGAAGCAGCTGTTTCTCCTGGCTGTGTTATTATGCTGATTGATTCCCTGGGGATTTTAATACTTTGTTGTGGTCCTCCATTAATTTGACTGTCAGTAAACAAAGCTTTACCCAATGGCAATTCTACAATAAAATCGGTTCCTTTTCCTGGTTGGCTTTCGGCCCGGATTTTCCCCTGATGCAATTCTACCAGACTTTTTGTCAATGCCAAACCAATACCCGAGCCAGTAGCCTGGTTTTGTTGTCCTATCCGGTAATAATTGTCAAAAATATTCGGCAGGTGCTCGTCAGCAATTCCTATTCCGGTATCGCTTACCTTGAGTATGATTTTTGGATCGCCATCATCAGTTTTCCCTTGAGATACAATCACTGATATTTTACCAAACTCATTGGTAAACTTATAAGCGTTGGACAATAGGTTATTAAGAATGATTTGTATTTTATCGGCATCAAACCATGCATTTATCTCATCTGCTTCATGCTCAAGCGTAAATGTAATTTTCTTTTCGAGAAATATCTCGCGAAAAGGAAAGCATATTTCTTTTATGGTTTGTATGATATTGCCATTGCTGACCTTAAGCTCCATCAGACCGGTTTCTACCTTACGGAAATCGAGCAGTTTGTTAATTAAATCGTTCAAACGATTTGAGTTACGGTAAATAAGCAACAATTTCTTTTTTATCCGGTAGGTAATATCCTTTTCCCTGAGTAAATCTTCAATAGGCCCTTCAATTAGAGTCAACGGGCTACGGAATTCGTGGGTAATATTGGTAAAAAAATTAAGTTTCTCCTGGTTGAGTTGTTGCTCATGCTGACGGGTCATTTTTTCCACCAACAGATTACGTTTTAAAGCAATCTGTTGTTTGCTGTATCTTATAATAGAATATATTATAAAGATTACTATCAGACAATAAAATGTCAGAGCCCACCAGGTTTTCCAGAAAGGGGGCTTTATAATAATATCTAAAGAAGTAAATGAATCACCCCAGATACCTGATAGATTAGAGGCTTTAACCTTAAAAACATAATGCCCTGCCGGAAGACTCCGGTATGTTGCCGTATGCTGGTTCCCGGAAAAGTTCCATTGTTTTTCGAGTCCTTCGAGCATGTAGGCATATTGCATTTTATCGGGCAAGCGATAATTAAAAGCTATGAAATCAAGTGTAAATGTAGATTGTTTGTAGGTAAGCACCATTTTTTTGCTTTCGATAATGCTTATGTCTAATGGACTGTCATCGTTTTTCTTAGAACGAATTTTGGCTTTCTTGTTGAATATTTGTAATTCCGATATATATACTTTTGGCTCACGGGTTTCAAAATTAGTTTGAGGATCAATCCACGATAAACCATTCATATTCCCGAAATACAACAATCCACCGGATAGAAGGACACTTCCATCGGAAAACTCTCCTGAAGCCAGACCATCTTTTTCGTCAAAGTTGATACATTTCTTTTGTTCCGGATCAAACCGGGAAAGACCATTATTTGTAGTAATCCACAAATAACCATTGGCATCCTCAATAATACCGCGAACAATATGATTAGCCAACCCATTTTGCTCTGTAAAATTCTCAAAAGTTTCGGTCTCCCGGTGAAATAATCCTAATCCACCCCCTTCTGTTCCAACCCAAATCCGCCCTTTTTTATCTTCGATAATGGCATATACTGTTTTTGCTCCCAGGCTTTGATTGTTCCCTGGTTCATCGATATAGTTTTTCGATTTTGTCCAATCCTTATTAATAACATAAATTCCCTGACCATATGTGCCGAACCAATAGTTGCCTTCCTTGTCGGTTAGTATACAGCGCACACTATTGCCACGCATTAAGGAGTTTGTGGAATTGAAATTCTGAAATTTGCCAGTAGATGGCAGGAATAAAGATACTCCAC
>JAHEEB010000291.1:4329-6065 GCA_024640925.1 Bacteroidota bacterium
ACCTCCATTAGTCCCTATCCAAAGGTTTTTCTTTCCATCTTCGTAAATAACCCGAACATCGTCAGACGATAAACTGCTGTTGTCGTTCGGAATGTGTCTGTAACTTATAAAACGATCATTTTTCTTATCATATAAGTTGATACCACCGCAATAAGTGCCAAACCAAAGGTTATTACTCTGATCCCGCAAGGCACACAATATGGCATCATCACTAACCGAGCCTTCTCTTCCTGTTTGTTTTCTGTATACTTTAGTAATAATTCCGGTTCGCTGATAAACATTTATTCCGCCACCATCGGTTCCAATCCATATATTACCTTCGGCATCATCGCAAATTCCCCAGACCTTACGGTAACTCAGCGATTGTGGATTGTTTTTCTTGTGTTGTATATTTTTAAACAGATCAGGTGTATTGTTAATCATATTCATTCCACCCGAATAGGTACCAATCCATATATTTCTGTCTCTATCCTCAAATATGGCTGTTACCGAATTGTACGAGAGCCCACTTTCATCATCCGATTCGTTAATATGTTCAAAACTGGCTGTTAGTGGATATTTAAGAGAATTTTCGGTAATTCGGATCTTACTTATTCCTCCTGATTGCATACCTACCCATAATATTCCATCGTGATCCTGAAAGATGGTTTTTACAATATTTGAACCCAGGCTTCCCGGATTGTTGATACAATGCTGAAAAGTAACAAACTCATCCCTGTCACGGTTGTACCAGCTTAATCCATTGTCGCTGCCAATCCATATGTTTTTTTCTCTGTCCTCATAAATAATATTAATATAATTCGATGGAACTGAGCCCTTTTGAACCTGAGAATAATAAGATATCTTGTTTAGCCTGATATCGTACTTAAATAACCCGTTGCCCTGGGTACCAATCCACAAATTTTCAAAACTATCTTCGACCAACGACAATACTCTAGAACTTGCAAGTAATTGCGGGCATTCTGTCATTTGCGACAGATGGGTAAATATTTTTGATTTTAAGTCGAAATAATCAACCCCTGAGCCATAGGTACCAACCCATAAATTTCCATTGCGCGACGGAGTAATTTTTGGAATTACATTATTAGACAACGAGCCGGCTTTATTCGAATTCTGAAAATAATGTGTGAAAGTCTCCGTTTTGGCATCGTACATATTCAACCCATAATTAGTGGATGCCCAAAGCTGGTTGGTTTCAGTATTATAATAAATATTTGAAACAAAATTATCAGACAAACTTAACAAATCATCGTTCGATTTTTTGAATACTGAAAAACCATAACCATCAAAGCGGTTCAAACCATCCTGGGTTGCAATCCATATAAATCCGTAATTATCCTGGGTAATCGAACTGATAACTGAATTCGACAAACCCTGAGCTGTAGAATATTTCTTGATTTTAGGAGTAATTTGTTGCCCAAAGCATACTACAGTGAGTAATAGGAAATATATTGAACTAAATCTTTTCATTCTAAAGTTCCTTCTTTAAGCCACCCACCCATCATTCCTTTAATAAGGAGGGGAATATCAAGGTATTAGCTAACCATTGAAAGTTGTCGGTTAAAATACAAAAAAGATTTAATCCTATGTTATTGATTAAACAAATTGAGAGAATGGAACCATAAAAAATCCATCAAATAATTACCAGTCATCAGTCTGCACTTCCTTGGGACTAACAATATAATTGTATAAAGATGTTAATGTCTCATTGACCGTATTTTCAAAAGTAGTTTCTG
>JAHEEB010001042.1 GCA_024640925.1 Bacteroidota bacterium
CAATAACTGTTAGTTCATCGAGTACGTCTGTTACCGGAGTAACTGTTGCTCCAACTACTGCATCTATTACTGTCGGTGGAACAACCACATTAACAGCTACTGTAACACCAACGAATGCAACGAATAAGAGTGTAACATGGAGTTCAAGCAATACCGCTATTGCTTCGGTAAGCACGGCAGGTATAGTAACAGGTGTTGGTACAGGAAGTGCAACGATAACTGTAAAGACCACAGATCAGTCAAAAACAGCTACAGCTACAATTACGGTTACCTCTTCAAGTGTTTCGGTAACCGGTGTAACAGTATCACCTGCAAGTGCAACAGTTAATGTAGGTTCAACAACCACATTAACAGCTACTGTAACACCAACGAATGCAACAAATAAGAGTGTGGCCTGGAGTTCAAGCAATACAGCTATTGCAACGGTCAGCACGGCTGGAGTTGTAACCGGTGTAGGAACAGGAAGTGCAACTATAACTGTAACAACGGCAGATCAGTCAAAAACAGCAACTGCAGCAATTACGGTTACTTCAACCTCAACAACCACATGCGGCAGCAGCAATGCAGTTAGCATAACCATACCATTTTCTCAGAATGGTATTGGCGAATATTGCTGGGTAACCACCCAGGCTATGGCTTATGTCAATTCGTGGAACATGGATAAGGTAACGATCAATGATGTTGATTATACAAACAAATGGTCAAGCAGTATGCCTGCAGCCATCAATGGTGCATGGTACATTTATTACAAAGGTTCATATTCATGGTCGCATTTCGAAGCTCCTGCAGTTAAGAACGCAACGGGTATTGAGATGAGCCAGAATGAAGATGGAATTAATGTTTATCCTAATCCATTCAACTCTGAAATAAATATTGATCTGAACAGTGTTTCTGATATTAATAGAATTGAACTATACAATTCTTTAGGACAACTTATCCAGGTTATGGAGAAAGATCAGATTGATAATACAATTGTACAGTTGAATATTGATTATCCGGGTAACTTCTTTATTCTTCAAATACATGCTGATAAAAATATTGTTGTAAAACAATTGATCAAGCAATAATTACTGATTATAAAAAAGGCCGGTTGTTGGCCGGCCTTTTTTAAATTTTTTAAATGCTTTATAATTTAAAGGTTATTTGGTTTTAAACAGATAGAAATTCTGGTAAATCAAATGACGGAAGAACCTTAAAAATATGACTGCAATATGCTGCATCAGGCTTGGTGCGGAGAGATAAAAATACGCATAAAAAACACTGATAAACACACAAAATGAAATTAAAACTCTTGATAGTTATTCTTGCCAGTTTCATTTTTCTTGGAACGCAAGCACAGACTTATAATTACGCTGAGGCATTACAAAAATCACTCTATTTTTATGATGCCGAGAAATGCGGACCAGATGTAACCGGTACGCCACTTAATTGGCGTGGGCCTTGCCATGTTTGTGATGCCGTTTTACCATTAACTGAGGCAATGACAAACATGTCGGCTTCATTTATTAATACAAATCGTTCGATACTTGATCCCGACTGGAACGGGACATTAGATGTTGGAGGTGGATATCACGATGCCGGTGATCATGTTCAATTCGGGTTGCCACAAACATATTCTTCATCAACACTTGAATGGGCAATGTATGAATTTAAAGATGCTTTTTCTAATAGTGGTCAACTTGACCACATGAAAGATATTTTAAAGTGGGCATCGGATTACTATTTAAAATGTACTTATTTAAATGGTTCAGGTGATGTAGTAGCATTTTGTTACCAGGTTGGTGAAGGAAATATAGATCACAACTTCTGGGGACCACCTGAATTAATTGACACGAAGAAATTGCCACGTCCAGCTCACTTTGCTACATCAGAAACGCCAGCCAGTGATCAGTGTGCAGGTGCTGCTGCATCATTAGCTCTTACATACCTTAATAACCTTTCTGACGATCCAACCTATGCAAATAAATGTCTTACCTACGCAAAAGCTCTTTATAAATTTGCCGTTGATAATCGTGGACTTGGATATTCAGGAGGATTTTATAACAGTTCTTTTGATGAAGATGAATTGTCATGGGCAGCAATCTGGTTGTATATTGCCACAAATCAGGAAAGCTATTTAACCGATATTACAAGTATTGATGCAAGTGGGATGTATACCGGTTGGTTAGGTAAGATAATCCGATCTACCCAGGATCAATGGCAGAATATTTGGGTACACTCCTGGGATACAAAGTGGGGTGGAGTATTTGCCAAACTTGCGCCA
>JAHEEB010001043.1 GCA_024640925.1 Bacteroidota bacterium
TGGTTTCCAGGTTTGTAAATCGTTTAAAACATCTTTTATATGATTTACCCCCGAGAAAGACATATACGAAGCTTCTGTTAATGAAGGGTTTTCTTTTAGGTTAGCAATCATCCCACCGTCAACCGGGAAATAGTTTCCTTTTCCGGCAGAATAAGGTATAAATGAATTGGTTGAAGTGGCCGTGTTATTCCAATTTGGCAATTCTCTATTAAGCCAATTGTGGAGGTCGGCAAATGTCAGCACAAAGTCAGTCAGGTCCAGGTTCTCGTCATGCTCCGATTTTTTTGCAATACAAGGTCCGAAGAATGCAACCTGAAAATCTTCGCCATATAGATTTTTCAACATTTTCGCATGAGATTGCATTGGTGATAACAATGGAATAAGATGTTCTGATAAATGCGGATAATGTCGATGTACCATTTGGACTATTGATGTACAACAAGAAGAAATATAAGCACCCTCATTTTTGTTTATGAGCCAGTTGGCCGTTTCTTTTGCCACCAGTTCGGCACCTAGAGCAGTTTCCGAAACTCCATAAAATCCCAGTTTTTTTAAAGCACCAATCATTGTTGAAGGAGAAATCTCCGGAAAATCGCTTAACCACGATGGTGCCACGCATGCAATTACTTTATTCCCTGTTTCAATTGAAGTGATAAGACCGGGAAGATCGTTTCGTACCTTTTTCGCTCCAACCGGACAAACCTGAACACAATGTCCACAGAATATACAATCTTCGGGAATAACAGATGCACTAGCCTCTTCAATTTTTATTGCTTTAACCGGACATTGCCGCAAACATTTATAACAATCCTGGCAATTGTTTTTCTCGGTATATATGGGACTTTTACTATTCATAACCTGTTAGTGAATGATTGTTTTAAAGTGCCTGTTTAGAATTTCCGGAAGCTTTTCACAATTCACTTCATGGTACATTATACCATCTATTTCCAGGTTTGGACCACATTTACATTTTTCGATACATAAATGCCCCATGAAATCAACTTCTTTAATCAACCCATTTTCTTTTAAGAAAATTTCGATGAATTCGAGGTTCGCATGCTTTGCCTTCGAATAGCAAGCACTACCTAAGCATATTTTTATGGTATGTTTACTTTTCCTTTGGTCTTGTAAAGGAGAGACGGAATTTGTTCTATTGCAATCATCCATGGCACTGGAATTTTTGTTTATTGTTATTTGATTCACAATAAACAATGCTTATGCCACAATAGATTATAATACTGATTATTTGACTTTTGTATTACAATGGACAAAAAACATTATGTCTTCTTTTAGGACATAGTGTAAAATATACATGTTAGAAAATAGGACAGTGTATTATTTTAGGACAATGAGACTATTTGTTTAGATTTCCAATACCGTATTTTTTCATTTTCAAATAGAGTGTGTTACGGCTTAAACCCAGGGCTGTTGCTATTTTTGAAATATTATTGTTAAAATAGGAGAGAGCTTTTTCAATGGTGTCTTTTTCAATATCCTCAAGCTTCCAGGTTTCTGATTGTAAAAAATTGCTACCGGTACTAACCGGTTTAACAGAAATGTTGGTATTTTGGTTAGAAAAGTTGATTTCTGGTGAGTGATCATCCAATATAACAGCTCTTTCTATGAGGTTCTCTAGTTCCCTGATGTTCCCAGGCCAATCATATCGCAAAAGTTTATCCATGAATTCAGGTTTAATTTCAGGGATTGGAACTTCAAATTTTGCAGCTTTTCGCTTTAAAAAATGTTGTACAAGAGGTTGAATATCATCTCTTCGATCTCGTAGGGGAGGAACTTTAATTTCTATAACATTGATACGATAATACAAATCGAGGCGAAAGCGTGATGCTTTCACTTCTTCTTCAAGATTTTTATTTGTAGCGGCTATAATCCTTACATTAACAGGTATGGATTTGTCGCTTCCAACCCTTGTAACAGCTTTTTCCTGAATGGTTCTGAGCAGTTTAACCTGCATATCTAATGGCATTTCACCAATTTCATCCAGAAATAAAGTGCCTTTATCAGCCAATTCGAACTTTCCGGGCCTTCCACCTTTTTTTGCACCGGTAAATGCACCTTCAACATAACCAAATAATTCGCTTTCTATCAGCGATTCGCTAATGGCTCCACAGTTAATTGCCACAAAAGCAGCATCTTGTCTTGAACTTGCATGATGTATCGATTGAGCAATAATTTCTTTACCTGTACCTGATTCACCGGTTATTAGCACAGTTGATGGTTTTCGGGCAATGGTTTTACAATAGCG
>JAHEEB010000292.1 GCA_024640925.1 Bacteroidota bacterium
GTAATGTTTTAGATTTTTTTGTTTGTTTTTATCGAATTCAATTAGCTGCTTATATCCATTCTGAATTAGAATTTTGGAAGCATATTCCCATTGTTCTTCCGGCACAAGTATATCAATATCGTGCAATATCCTTTCCGCAAGATTATTATATAAACCATCAAGAATATTGCCAACCCCTTTCATATAAAGTGGAATTATACCTGCTTTATTTAAAATATCATTAATCGAATGAACCTGTTGAATAATCTCGGTATTTCGTTGATAATTTAATTCATAGATAAGTTTCAAGTGTTTGTTCACTTCCCTGGGAACAAATCCGGAAAGTTCATCTTTTATGAGTTTGAGGTAGATGGTTTGTAAAACCAAATGATTACTCCCTAACGCAATAAAAAGTTGCCAGTTAAAATCATGCGATTGAAAATGTTGAATAATTATCTTTCTGCTATCTGTGTTTTTAGAGAGCAGGGTTCCAAGTAAATAAAAAGTTTGTTTTCCATTCAACATCATTTCGCAGTTCTATCTTCAAAAACTCCAACTATTTTTTCTATCCCTTTTTCTGAGTCTCCATACTCTAAGTTGAAACAGCGCAATTTTACAAACCAATTTATAAACGTTTTGGCATGTTTCGGGTTGCGGGAAACCCAAGCTTGTTCATGAAATAATTTAAGTGCTTCAAGTGTTGAAATCCGATTAAATTTACACTGCAATTCAGGATTATAATGAATGAAAATGATATTTTTTACTTTCATGGCATCCGTTTCCGGCAAATTTGAAGTTTTTGGATGCAAATATTTAATGGTTCTAGGACTTAACTCATAGGTGTTATAATTGCTATCGTTCAAATTACTATAATAGCTACTTAATAAGGAAAATGCACTTTCTTTAACTGATATTGCTGCAGGAAAAGGATGTGCCTTTCTGGTTTTTGCATCGATTGGAACAAAATCATCAGAAACAACCTGTAGCCCTCTGGTCTGAAGTAATGCAGCCATAAAGCTCTTGCCCGATCCACTGGCAGAGGAGAGTAAAAGAGTTTGATTACCATCAGTTAAAGCCGACGCATGAACAATTGACAACCAATCGTTATTTTCTTTATTATAAATAGTATTTGCTATCTCAACAAAAAGGCATTTTTTAAGTTTTCCAAAATCTTCAGTAACATAAGAAAATTTCTTGTCGTTTTTTTTTCGTAAAACATGGGCAGCTCCTTTACTGATAATGAAAAACTGTTCATCTGCCACGCCTATTATTTCTTTAGCCTCAAGATGAGCCAATGGTGGATGAATATAATATTCAGCCATACGCGAATAATATTCGATGGCCAGTTGTTTATTTCCAATAATATAAAACCGGGTGGAGTACTTATTTAAAACGTCGCTATTTGTAAAATCAACAGATTTTTTATTTTCAATAGAATTTGAACTGGATTTGCATAACTCACTTAAATTAGCACAGATGGTATTTACAAATTGTAAACTTTCATTTTTATTTAGTTTATATTTTTTTACACATTTATCCGATATGGATTGATTGTCTAACCCTTTCCAAAACAATTTAGACACAAAGCATGCAGGTTCTTCGAGTTGAACCCAGCTATTGGTTTGTTCGAACCAGACAACATGTTTATTGTTAATCTTTTTTGCCAGATACTTCATATCGCGGTAATTACTACCACTGAGGTGGTTGTGAGGGATTATTTGGAGAATCGAGATTATCCTGACCTTTTGCCGGGTCATTCAGCAATAGCATCATAGTGGCAGCGGATAAAGCTGTGAGCCCGATTTTAGTTATTGCTTTTTTTCGAGATATTTTAACAGGCTTGCCTTGTGTTTTTTTGTTTTTTGTAACTTTTTTCATATAAAATATTCTTATACTAAAATCACAATAATGGAATTTGAGAATTTTCAGGCCTGGGAAGTGAAAGTAAGTTAGCCTATATGGATCACTATATTAATAAAGTTAGCGAACTTTATTAATAATCTAAAATTTTTAAAGAAAAAATATAACTGATTAGCAATCTGCATTTATTTCAACTAATAATGAACCAAGATATTCAATAATACCCTTTTAATTCCTAACGATTTGCCTGGGAATAAATTTTTTTTGATAATTCTTCGCTATTACTTTTTCCTTCTCCTTTATAAATTCAGAAAATGAGTATCTTAAAGTAAACTTTTTTATTATCTTGTTATGAGTTTAAATGAATGTATATTATCAAATTGCTGATATCATATGAAAAAACAGATTGCCTTTTTTATCAGTCTGCCACCAAACCTGCCAACATTTGTCACCAGAAGCAATCCATACCAAATTATCACTCTACTGTTTTTACTGACTATTGTAAGCAGATAGGCATTACATAAAAATTGCTGATGCTTCAACTTGTTCTGCATAAAAACACTGGTGTTGATTTTCTATAAAATACAACAAACAAATACATAAAACATTTGTACTGAATACAAAACAACATAAAATAATTTTTCTATAACCAGGGCATCACTACAGTTTTTGGTTATGCCTGCAAATTAACAGATTTTATGAGAAAACTTTTTACATTTTTAGTCATTGCTTTACTTGCAATGCTCTCAGCATTTGCTGATGGGCCTACTTACACATCGGGTATTACTGTTTCAAATGCCACAGGTGCTGTTTCTACTGCATATTACCATAATGGCGTTCAAAGTTATATGGTAACAGGGGGAGGAAGTAATAACCCTGATATTAACATTACAGTAAATACGATTACCAATTGGACCACCATTGTAAAAGCTACTGTATGGGTTTATTCCACATCGACCTGGAATAGCGGGCAGCTTTATGTGAACTCAGCCAGCGGTACGGATGGTATTGGTTGGAAAAGTACCGCATTTAATGTTACTACTACTGCAACCTGGCAAGAACTAACCTATGATTTTTCTTCTTATCCTTATGGTTCAGCAGATAGCTGGGGACAGTTTGGTATGCAATATTATAATAAATCTGGTGTTTTGTATCTCGATGAAATTACATTTTATAACTCAAGTGGCGATGTAGTTTATCAAATTGACGCATCGGATATATCTGTTGCCCCAACCAGTTTAACCGTATCACCAAGTTCAATTTCAGCCATAACTGGTAAAAGCCAGCAGTTATCAGTAACTGCTTCACCTAGTGATGCCAGCACATCGGTTATTTATGCAAGCGATAATACCAGTGTTGCAACTAATACGGCTGCGGGTATTGTAACAACGGTTGGTGCAGGTACAGCTAATATTAACATAACCAGCTCTATTGATAATTCAATTACAGCAACTACCGACGTTACGGTAATCGATCCTGATGTTACCAATACATTGGTTTATGCCAATTTTGAAAATGGACTTGGAAATTACGATGAGGTATGGAAATCATGGAATACTTCTACCAATGCATCCGGGCCGGCTCCAGCGGTTGCTGTGGTCGATAATCCCAACACAACAGGCAACGCATCATCAAAAGTTTTAAAGATATCAGATTATTATCAATATGGGGCAGTAGCATTTAAAGCCTTCGATATGAATAAGATCAATACCATTAAATTTAAAGTATATTCGGATGTTGAGATTTCAGATTTGAAATTTGAACTGGGATTAAATGGAGGTATTTCGTCAACAACCAATACAACAACATATGATTTGCCAGCTGCTACCTGGACCGAATATTTATATAGTGTAAGCTATCTGCAATCGGCTAATAAACAGTTTTATATTAAACTTTCTTCTCCTGGTTCAGCAGAAGCAACAGGGGCTGCTTATACAATCTATATTGATTCATTGATTTATATTGCTGGCGATGGAAGTGCCTTTGTGCCTGTATCCGGAATAGACATTACCACTACATCCATATCAACAGATGATGAAACCTTGCAATTGGCAGCCAATATTACACCGGCTAATGCTACTTTAAATACCGTAACCTGGAGTTTGGTCAATGCTTCATCAAGTATTGGAGATACAGCCATTTTTGATGCTTCGGCTGGCACTCTTAAAGCTGTAAGAAACGGTACAGTGACAGTAAAAGCTGTTTCTGCCGATGGAGGTTTTGTGAGTGAAAAAGAGATAACTATAACAGGACAAAAAGTGCCGGTTGATTCAATAAAACTAAAACCATCTGCTTCTTTCCCTGCTTCAATTGCTACCAACAATGGTTCATTACGTATAGATACAATTGCTTATATTTATCCGGCAGATGCAACTGACAATAAAATTAATTGGAGCCTGAAAGATGACAATATCAATCAAATTTCCTCTACAGGCGAATTAACAGCTCATAAAGATGGAGAAGTTTGGGTTCTGGCAGTATCCAATTCGAATGCTCTTGCAAGAGATTCAATTCTGGTTACTATTACTAACCAAGTACCAGTATCAAGCATTACTGTATTGGGTGAAGGCGGCGCTACCACGATTGAAACTAATGGAGGAACCTTACAAATGTCGGCTGCTATTCTTCCAAGTAATGCCGCTTATCAGGACGTTGAATGGAGTGTTGAAGCTGGTTCTGCAACAGCAACAATCAGTTCAACCGGATTATTAAAGCCTGCAGCTACCAATGGTACTGTAGTTGTTAAAGCAACAGCACTAGATGGTTCGGGTGTTTCTGGAACCCTCGAAATTATGATCAGTGGACAGGTTGCAGTAAGCAGTGTAACTGTAACCGGAAACGGGGGAGCTACTACCATTTCCGACAATTCAGCCAAAACACTACAAATGTACGCTGAAGTTTTACCAGCTGAAGTTTCTGACAAAAGTGTAGTTTGGAGCATATCGAGCGAAAACGATGCTGATACGGCTACCATATCTTCTGATGGTATATTAACAGCCATTCGTAATGGTAAAGTTACCGTTCGGGGAACTTCAGTTGATGCTATTCATTACGGAGAAATTGAAATTACTATTTCGGGCATGATTATTCCTGTATCCTCTGTTTCTATTACGAACACCGAATTGGCAATAACAACCGATAATGGAACTCTTCAGCTTATTGCAAGTATATTACCAAAAGATGCCGCCAATCAGAATCTTGTCTGGAGTATTTCAAGCGACGATGCAGACACAGCCAGCATATCTTCTACTGGTTTATTAACGGCTATCCGTAATGGTAAGGTTTCAGTTTTGGTCTCCGCATCTGATGGTTCCGGTGCCTTTGACGAAAAGGAGATTATTATTTCCAATCAAATTTTACCGGTTGAATCAATTACGATTAGTGCAGCAACGGCTGATATAACCGCAGATGGTGGCACATTACAACTGAGCGCAACCATCTATCCGACTGAAGCAAATAATAAGAATGTGGTGTGGAGTGTAGATAATTCTACTATTGCAACTATCAATGCCGATGGTTTATTAACAGCTATTGCTGATGGTTCGGTTATTGCTACAGCCACAGCAGCTGATGGCTCAGGTATTATGGGAACGTATACGGTAACCATTTCGGGTCAAATAACGGGTATTATTAATATTGAAAGTAATGAACTATCAATATATCCTAACCCTGTTACTGATGAACTATATATAGAAAATATGTCTTCGGTTAGTGCAGTGTTTATTTTTGAACTCGGTGGCAAGATGATCAAATCAATCAGCAATACATACGAAAGTAAAATGTCTATTAATACATCTTATTTTGCAAACGGTATGTATGTTGTTTGCTTCCGAACAAAAGATGGTTCAGTAATAAGGAAAAAATTCATTAAAGAATAAGTGTTAATTAAGTCACTGAGAAAGAAAACTCAGTGACTTTTTTTTAACCCAATCTGAGTATGCAGAAATTTCGTTTTTGGGCTTTTAGTATTTAGACTCATCTAACTAAAATCATTAATCCTTAATAATTTTGTTTACAAATACTCTTGATCCAGTATTTACATTTAAAATATAGATGCCGGTCTCACAATTAGATAAATCTATTGACAATTGATTATCAGTAACTCTGGAAAATTGTTGGATTATTTTACCAGTAATATCAGAAATTAAAATAGAATTAAATGTATTTATCGATAAATTAGAAAAGTCAATAGTGAATACCCCATTTGTTGGA
>JAHEEB010001044.1 GCA_024640925.1 Bacteroidota bacterium
CCTAAATAAACATGGGGATATATCTTCACATTATTTCCTATTATAGCTTTTTCTCCTACATAAGCAAAATCACCAACATAACAATTTTCGCCTAATGAGGCAGACGATGAAATAGAGGCCCTGGAATCAATTCCTGTTTTTTGTGGAATCGATTGTTGATATAAATCTAGTAATGAAGCAAACGCTTTATAAGAATCTTCGACACGAATTATGGTAACAGATAAAGACTTTTCTGCAACAAAATCTTTGTTGACAAGAACTACTGATGCCCCTGTTGAATAAATATGTTTTTCATATTTTGGGTTGGCCAAAAAAGCAAGTGTTCCTTCCCGACCTTGTTCAATTGGGGAAACTCCCGATAGTTTTACTTCCGGGTCGCCCTCGATAGTGCCTTTTAAAAATTCGGCTACAGTTTTAGCTGTAAATTCCATAAGTTATACTTTTGGCCACAAAAGTAGATATTTATATTATACTCCACAATCTTTCGGATAACACAAATAATACTTCATAACCATCTCATTCAGATAGGAAATATTTAAAACATCTGAAACCTGCGCTATTTCTTTCACTGTGCCATCTGAAAAAGATATTTTAATTGTTTCGGATTTATCGGTATAAGCCCAATTTGCAATGCAATCGGTCGAAACCAGGAATGATACGTCAGCCGCTGAAAGCTTTTCCTTTTTACTTATTAAGCCAATGATTTCATCAATTTTAGGTGGGTCAAATTCGATTTTGCTAATCTCTACTTTCACAAGTTTCCGGTTTATAATGCCATTGGCAAGTATTTGTAACACTTTATCGTTGTGTTTTGACCATTGTTTGGCCGATACCATAATATCTGAATCGTCCAAATCCAAAAAATGCGGAATAACAGAGGCCGGATTTTCTTTTAAAACATTCGGTGTTATATTATTGTAAAGAAAAAATTCCAGTGGTGGTGTAGCAAATAACTTTTCACCCTGCTGAGCCAGATATCTTGCTCTTTGTAGCGTTTTAACCAACATGAACTCTGAAGCAATAACCGTTTTATGATAATAAACCTGCCAATACATTAATCTGCGGGCAATCAGAAAATTTTCAATAGAATAAATGCCCTTAGCTTCAATACAAAGTATATCGTTTCGAACATCCAGCATCTTAATCAAACGGTCAACACCAATGTTTCCTTCAACTACACCTGTGTAAAAACTATCACGCTTCAGATAATCCATCCGATCCATGTCTAATTGTCCGGATACAAGCTGATGCAAAAATTTTTTATGATACTTATTGTTAAATATCTGAATGGCTAAATCAAGTTTATCGCCGAATTCGCGATTTAGCTCATGCATCAGGTAATCTGATAAATCTTCGTGCGAAATACCATTTATAATGCTGTTTTCGAGAGCATGTGAAAATGGGCCATGACCAATATCGTGAAGTAAGATGGCAATAAGCACTGCTTCTTCTTCTTCGGGAGAAATTCCGGCATTTTTCATCTGAAGATGGCTGATTGCCTGAGACATTAAATGTACTGCTCCAATGGCATGCTGGAAACGTGTATGGGTAGCCCCGGGATATACGAAATAAGATAATCCTAATTGTTTGATTCTTCGTAAACGCTGAAACACAGGGTGCTCAATCAAATCGAAAATTAATTCCGAAGGAATTCTTATAAACCCATGGACAGGATCGTTTATAATTTTTTTCTTGTTCATGCTTTACGGATCAACATTTTTTTCAAAACTAACCAGTTTTTCTGAAAACAGAATGATTTTTGCCATCAAACACGAAAAAACCAAAGCAGAAGACAATCCATTCTTCGAATCGGAAAGGTTATTCGGAAAGAATAAACCCAGAAAAGACAGCTGTTCAGATAACCGTTTTGCCTGCAAAATGTAATTCGTTTTTTTGTATTTTGGAATTTGGTTGCTACTTAATTACAAATAAATACACATAACATTTTGTGAAACAATTATTATTTCATAAATTTGCACGAAATTAAACAATAGCAGATAGGGGACCGATAGTCCCCTATTTTATTACCCTGTAAGAATGATAAGTAAAGAAAAAATAGAATCACTTATTTCATCGAAATTATCGACAGGCGAATATTTTGTGGTTTCACTTGACATTTTTCCAACCAACAGGATAATGCTCATTGTCGATAGTTTGAAGGGTATTACTATTGAAGAGATTGTTGAATTCAGCCGGGCGATTGAACATAATCTTGACAGGGAGGTTGAAGATTTTGATCTTGAAGTTACATCACCTGG
>JAHEEB010000293.1 GCA_024640925.1 Bacteroidota bacterium
GTCGTTGGCAAATTTTATACGATATTCCGGGCAATGCAAAAAGCCGTACACGTAGTAAAAAATATCCTCTTTGGTTACACTATTTCCGTAAATCTTTTTAGCCTGGTTTAAAATGAAATCGGAAATACCATCACGGCGGATATAATCGGAATCGTTGTTTTCGGTATCGAATAAGGTTTTTTGGTCGTTTTTGGCTTCTTCGTAGTAATATAAAGGAAAACATTGTGTTGTACCATTTCTACCATTTAACAACCCAAATTCCGATATTTTATCTGTAATTAAAACTGAAAAAGAAAATAAACTCTTACCTGTAACACATATCACCAAATTGTTTAAGTTCTTTGGAAAAAATTTAGGTAATTGATACCGTTCTTGGTTTAAATCATCTGCAAAATAAGTATTAGTCTTTACAAACGGCCTATATTGAGATATTCTATATTCATCTTCTTCAACAATTGGCTTATTTTTTTTTAAAAAGTTTTGCCAGTCTCTTGACCAACTACCTTTTGATGAAATTATAACTGGTTCTTTTTGTGTTCCTTTAAAAATTAATTCTCTCTGTTCGTTATAGTAACCAATTGTTTTTTGAATATTGTTTTTTAAAATATTTCTTGAAAAATTGTAGCACCAAGCATCTCTACTTGAAACAACAGAACCAGAAACGCAAATGAAAAAACTTTGACTACTGGAATCATATTTTTTTTCAGAATCAATAGGAATAAATGTTTCAAAAACATCATTTCTTTGACTTAACCAGTCGCCATGTTCGTTTGGAGAAAGGTTTTGTATAGTTATTTCGGGATTACTAATTGTTTTAAATTTCTTTAAAATAGAAAGTTTTTCTTCACGGTTTAAATAGTCGCCAATATCGTGATAATGAATATTTGCAGGGGTTGTGGTGTTGGGCTTCTTTACCAAAATGGTAATAGAAATAGGCGTACGGGAACCACCACCAAATACGTTGCCAGCTTCTTTTCGTCTTAATTCGCCTTGTGTACGTGCATTGCCACGTAAATTAAAAACATATATTGAAGAAAATTCTTTTTCAAGGCATTTACGGAAACCATCGGTACTGTTTCCATCGAGCCACGCACCATTTGAAATAAAGGCAATAATACCACCGTTTTTTGAATCTAAACGGTCTGAAGACCATCTAAAAGCTTTTATATAAGCATCATATAAAGATTTATTAAGGCCTGCAGTAGAAGAAGCTGCATAAGTATTGGCTATACGTGCATCTAATTTAGGGTAACTTTGATTTTGTGCATTATCGTTGGCAGATTTCTGACCAATCGAATATGGTGGATTACCCATAATAACACGCAAAGGGGCTTTCTTTTGTTTTGCAACACGTTCGGAATTTTTAGGGAACATTTCGGAGAAAAGCTTTTCGCTTGCATCCGATTCGCCTAATTGGAATGTGTCGGTTAAACAAATACCATCGAAAGGAGTGTATTTTTCTTTTCCAGGTCCATCGTCGGGGTCGGGGGTTTGGTCGTGATAAGCGTTTTCGATGTTTACTGCTGCAATGTAATAAGCAAGTAAAACTATTTCGTTGGCATGGAGTTCATATTTATATTTACGTTCCAGGTCTTTTTGTTCAATTAAGCCACTTTGCAACAAGCGGGTAATAAAAGTGCCCGTTCCTGTGAAGGGGTCCAGGATATGAATATTTTCGTCTGAAATGCTGCGGCCAAATTCTTTCTGAAGTACATCATTAACAGAATGAATAATAAAATCAACGCATTCAACCGGGGTGTAAACAATACCAAGTTTCTCAACCATCTTTGGAAAAGCTGTTTTAAAAAACTTGTCATAAAGCTCAATAATGATGCGTTGTTTGCCTTCTGCATTGTCAATGCCTGAAGCACGCTTTTTTACAGAATCATAAAATTTATCCAATACCTCTGTGTCTTTTTCGATTGCCTGGGATTGGAGTATATCCAACATGCTTTGCATAGATACGGAAATGGGATTGCTTTTTACAAAGGAATAACCTTCGAAAAGCGCATCAAAAACAGGTTTTGTAATGATATGCTGCGAAAGCATTTCAATAGCTTCGTGTTCTGTAATGGATGGGTTAATATTCTTTTGCAACCCGGCAAGAAAATTATTGAAATATAGTTTGTGGGTGCCTTCTTCCTTTATCGCAATTTTAATACGTTCTATTTGGCGTTCTGCAATATCAGCAATACTTTGCGCCCATTGTTCCCAATAGCGCCGGTCGCCAACTTTTTGGACCATTTTTGCAAAAACAATGCTTTGCAATTCTTCAAACTGTATGGCTAGTTGGCGTGCGATTTCTTCAGTATCAAGGACGGAACCATCACCGCTGCCACCAGTATCGGGACGGCCAACAATAATTTGTGAAGGTCGTTTTTTATTAAGGTCGATTTTATTTACTGTGGCATTAAAGCGGTCATCGTGCGCACGTAAAGCGTTTAAAACAGTCCAAACAACTCTATAACGAGCGTTGTCATCCAATGCTTTATCGGGTTCGATATCGGAAGGTATAACGACCGGAATAATGATGTAACCATATTTTTTGCCAGGAGCTTTACGCATTACCCGACCGACTGACTGAACAACATCAACCTGAGAATTACGGGCAGAAAGAAATAAAACAGCATCGAGGGTAGGAACATCAATACCCTCGCTTAAACAACGCGCATTTGTTAAAATACGGCATTCATTGTTTGCTATATCAGCTGCCTTTAACCAGGATAATTTTCCATCCCTCACAGGGGCTGACATCGTGCCGTCAACGTGCTGGGAAAGAAGGGTAACAATCTTTTCTTTTGTTTCGGCTGGAAGGGTTTCTGTGTATGTACTTTGTGCTTTATTAAAAACAGAAGTTATCTCCTGAGAATTCTTAATGCTCTGACAAAAAGCAACAGCGGTTCTCATGGGTTCTGGGTCGGTTTCCTGCAGTAACCCTTCATCACCTAAAATCTGTTTTGAAAGTGCATTTATACAACCTATAAGTTTTGAAATATCATCGGTACTGATTTCTCCTTCATCAGATAAAGCGTGTTGTAAACCTTTAGGAATATCAGTTTCTTTAAGTGTAAGTATTAAAACTTTGTAATCGGATAATAAATCTTTTTCGACAGCTTCGCCAAAACCAATGCGATACATTTCTTCACCGTAAATTGCAGGGTCATCCATTGAGCAAAGAACTGCGTCAGCTTGTGCAGCTTTAGATTTAGAATCATCGCTAAAAAGCCGGGGAGTGGCAGTCATGTAAAGGCGTTTCTTTGCCTTTAAATAATCGCTATTATGAACTTTTACAAACGCTGATTCATCAGCATCGGCAAGGGTTACGCCTGTAGTTCGGTGAGCTTCGTCGCAAATGATTAAATCGAAAATACCTTCTTTAGTGGTTTCAATTAAAGCCTGTTGCGCCTGAGCAATAACATCAATGGATTGATATGTAGAAAAAACAACTGTTAAACCTTTTTTGCCAGCTGCCTTAAAAGATTGAAATTGTTTTAAAATAATTTTTACATCGGTTGAAGCTGGTAAAGCAAGGTCAACAACACTAAAACCATCTTTATCTTCTTGTTTATTTTTCTTTCTGCTTACTTCGGAATCGGAACAAATACAAATTGCGTTTATTGGTTCTTGTGCCTGATAAAACCACTCATTTAAGGTTTGACCAAGTAAACTAATTGAAGGAACTAAAAACAATATTAATCCCTGACCATTTGTTTCATGTTCGGCAATCTTTAGAGATGTAAAGGTTTTACCTGTACCACAAGCCATAATTAACTTACCACGGTCGGCAATTTTAAAATGCTTGTGGGTTTTATCTAAAGCTTCTTTTTGATGTGGTCGGATAGTTTTTTTAGCTTGAAGGGAAGGCGCTCCAATAATACCATCTTGTAATTTTACCCAATCGACCGGGGCATTCTCTAAATCAGTAAGATTAATACGACTAACCGGTGGTATCTGATTATGTATTGCATTTTCAGCATTTGGTCCCCATTTATTGGTAGTGGAAATCCAAATACGCTGAGAAAAACCAACGGTTTTTAATTCATCGTTTTTAAATTGACGGCTTGACGTAGAAAGAAACGAATCTACTGCAGGTTTATCTATAATTGTATTTTCCTGATAGCATTTGCATTGTATTGCCCAAAAATCGCCTGTTTGAGTATAAGCAACAATATCAATACCGGTATCACTTCCGCCAAAATCAATTCGAAAAGGAAATTCAGACCAAAGCCATACATTCTTAAACTGATTTGAATACTTAGGGTCGGTTTGTAAATATGCTTGCATTAAGCGTTCGAAACGGTCACCTTTATCTTTTTCGGAAAAAGAAATTTTACGGTATTTATTTAAAATCGATTGGAATGACATCTTTAATGTATAATTAAAACAAAGCAATTTACATCAGATAAATAAGAAATGAAAGAAAGATTATAAACTTCCATTTTCACAAAAAACAAAGAGTTTTTTAGGGTTACTTTGATAATTTAGTGTGTTTTTCTCCATTCCCAGGGAGCTATCGGATCTTGTTTTGCCCAAAGTCCAAGTTTTTCTTTTCGTGCTAAAATTTCAGCCTGGGCATACTCCGAATCGGATGAATATTTTTTATAATGCCAGGCATTCCCGGTTCGGATCATGTGAAGGTTTATATTAATTGAATCAATAAAAAGTGTTGCTATTGTTCTGCCATACTTGTCAAGGCCAGATTTTACAATAAAGCATGAATCATACAAGTATTTCGAGAGGAATCCTTTTGAATCAAGGCCGAAGAGTTGGTCTTTTTCCGGGGCATCGATGCTCGCCATTCGCACTTTTAGACTTCCTTCTTTGGTTTGTAGTATAAAAGTATCACCATCGATCACACTTAAAATAGTTCCTTTGTAGGTTTGAGAAAAAAGGAGATTCGAAATTAATAATAGGTAGATAAAGAAGAATATTCTCATAACATGAAATCATTATTAAGAAATTTTTCATTTGATTTATCTACAAAATCTCTCATTTTCTCGATGTCGAGATCTAAGGTACCATATTTGATAAATAGATACTCTGTCAATTCAGAAATCAGAAGCTCAAATTTTTCATTTTCTACTTTTTCAATATCAGGTGGTGTGGGTGGTAAATCTGCATTGGATTCAGGATCTAAATCCTTCGGTAACAAATACCCAATTTTTACCTGACCAGAATAGAATTCATCTGGTAATAATTCTTCAATAATAAATACCCTGTCTTCAAACTCTAACTTGTTAAAATTCTTTTCTGAATTTACTTTTTTCATGGCTTCAGATTTGAAACCAAGGTAATAAAAAACCTGTGCAAATGAAAAATATTTATGTTTTCCTCCAATGTTATTTCACTCATAACATATAAATTTTAAAATTATTATTTTAGCACCTTACAAACAATAACTCATTTTGAAAACCTCACTCACCCATCTCCCCGCCAACAAACAGGAAGAACTCCGCTTACTGCGCGATGTTATTGCTACGGATAAAAACGTACATATGGTTATCCTTTTCGGGAGTTATGCCACAGGTAAGTGGGTACACGATGTGTATGCCGAAGATGGTACTACCTATTCTTATGATAGCGATTATGATATTCTGGTAATAACACCTACAGAGAACTTTTCGAACAAAATAAAAATAGAGGAAGCCATCAATGAGAAGTGCGTGGTGCCTGGCAGGGTAAAGACTTCTATTAATACAATTTTTCACGGCATAAAACATGTAAACAACGCGCTGTTGTATGGCAATTACTTCTTTTCCGATATTAAGAAAGAAGGCATTATGCTTTTTGATAGCGGTAAATACGGGCTGGCAGAGGCAAAAGAACTCTCCAAAGAAGAACAGAAAGCCAAAATGCTGGAGAACTTTGAGCAGTGGTTTGAAAGTGGCAATGATTTTAAGAGGCATTACACATATGCAATGGTCGATGAAACATATAAACCAGCTGCTTTTATGCTTCATCAAGCAGCTGAACGTTATTATACAACAATTCTTCTCACTTATACAGATTATCGACCCAAAGAACATAATCTCCGCGAACTTGA
>JAHEEB010001045.1 GCA_024640925.1 Bacteroidota bacterium
GCATACTTAACACAAGAATTATACCATTATTTTTTTCTTTATGTATTAAACAACTTTTATTTTTATGCGTTAAAGGAATAAAAGATTATTTTTGTGCCTGAAAAAAAGTAAAATATGACAATTAAAAATGACAAAGTAGTATCGCTGGTATATGAGTTACGGCTTGGTTCGCCTGAAGGCGAAGTTATTGAATCACTTTCAAACGACAATCCTCTTGTATTTTTGTATGGCGTTGGGAATCTTTTACCCAAGTTCGAAGAATATATTCAGGGGTTGAATGTTGGTGATAAGTTTGATTTTAATCTTACTTCATCTGATGCTTACGGAGAGGTAAACGATTCAGCTATTATTAATATTCCAATTTCTGCATTTGAAGTCAACGGAACTGTTGATGATGATGTGTTAAAAATTGGGAATATTATACCAATGCGTGATAACCAGGGTAACCGATTGGATGGTATGGTTAAAGAAGTCACCACTTCTGATGTTAAAATGGATTTTAACCACCCACTTGCTGGTAGTCATCTATTCTTCAAAGGAGAAGTTACTGATATTCGTGATGCTACAGAAGAGGAATTAACCCATGGTCATATTCATAGTGGTTGCGAATGTGGTAGTAACTGTGATGATATGGACCAAAACCAGGAATGTGGAAGTGGTAGTGGATGCAGTTGTTGCAGCTAATAATAAAAATCTTACTATATATAAACCGGGATACCTTTTACTCCCGGTTTTTTATTTCAAATAAATCAGCATCTTTATAAACAGGAAAGCTTTCCTTATACTTTTCTAATGCCTCTATCGAAACTGTCACTTCCTGATATGTTTCATCGCTATCGAGAATAAGCAACAACTCACCTTGAGGCCCGTAAACCGAGGAACCTCCAAAATACTCATATCCATTTTTATCAGTTCCAATTCGGTTTGTTCCAATAACGAAACACTGATTTTCAATAGCTCTTGCCCTAAGTAATGTATCCCAGGCAAGTCTTCTGTTCAGTGGCCAGTTAGATGAATAAACAAGTATGTGGTAATCTATGTTATTTCTCGACCATACCGGAAACCTCAAATCATAACAAATCTGAGGCATAATTTTTATACCTTCCAGATCGATTACTTTTCTGTTATTTCCGGCACTATAATGTTTGTCTTCGCCGCCTATTTGAAAAAGATGTTTCTTATCATAGGTATTCGTCTCACCCTTAGGAGTTGTATGAAAAAAACGATTAAAATACCTGCCCTCTGAATAATGTATTATACTCCCCATAATATGAATCTGGTAATTCATTGAGAGTTCAACCTGCCATTTAAATTGTTCTTCTAATTGTTTTTTATCTATGGTTGCCGGATTAATTGTAAATCCGGTTGTGTACATTTCTGGCAAGACGAGAAGATTGGGTAGTGAATTTATTGATTGAATATGTTTTTCAATAATTTCATGGTTACCTTGTATATTTTCCCAAAGGATATCGTACTGGAAAATTCCGATTCGTATATCTTTTTTCATCTGAGATTTTTTTCAAAGATATCAGGAAACTATTATAGTTGAACCTGCATTCTCAAATATTTTTTGTGTAAAAAAATTATCCTGAGGCAATTCCGGTATATTTCTTTAGTTTAAGTAGTATAATATCTGGTTCGATAGGTTTTGTAAGATATTCATTAACCCCTATTTCCTTCGATTGTTTTATAAGGTGTTTGTCTCCACTGCGACTGAGTATTATTATAGGAGTTGAAGCTTTAAGTTCCTGCCTGATAAATTTTGCTATATCCAGCCCACTGACATGAGGCAAAAAAACATCTAAAACAATAAAATCAAATGTTTCAGCTTTAAGAACCTCTATGGCTTCTTTTCCATCATCGACTGTAACAACCTCATGCCCCATACGAATAAGTGTATAGGCAACCAATTTTTGCATCATCTGGTCATCTTCAGCATAAAAAACCCTCATATACCCTGTCCGATTTGATTAACCCAAGCCGAATTCGTTATTAAAAGTTTCAATTATTTCGTTAATCTTATCTATTGCAACCGATAATAATCCGGGTAATTCCTGTAAATGTTCTTTCTTTTTAGCATATTCTTCAATGAGTATCAGATCGCTTTCCAGATATTTTATACCCAGAAAAGAAACCCCGGGAATAAATTTATGAGCTTCACGACTTAATGCATCATAGTTTTCTTCTTCTAAATATTTTCTGGAATTATCGATAAAATTAGGGATCATTTCCTTGAAAGTGTTAATCATCTCCTT
>JAHEEB010000294.1 GCA_024640925.1 Bacteroidota bacterium
GTTAAGTGTTGCTCTGCCCAGGTTCTTTAGTCCTGGTGATAAGGTGGAAGTACCGGTAATCATTACAAATACAACCAGTAAAGCTGCAAAATGTAAGACTAGCATCGAAGTAACCGGTCCTGTTAAAATAAACGGAGAAGCTTCCGGCTCTGTTTCCATTCAACCCAATAGCGAAGCTAAAATTGTATTTAAAATTGATGCAGGGTTTGAGATCGGCCTGGCTACTGTGAATGTCAAAGCCGATGCCCTTGGAGAAACATTCACGAATAAAACCGAAATATCTGTACGACCTGCATCGCCATTACAGAAAAAAAGTGGTTCCGGATCAATTGCTGCGGGCAAAATACAGAAAATTGATTTCAATACACAGAGTTTTATTGAATCTAGTATAGGGACTAAACTGCTTGTAAGTAACAACCCATTGGTACAATTTAGTAAGAACCTCGATTATCTTGTGCGATATCCATATGGCTGTGTCGAACAGACCGTTTCAAGCGCATTTCCTCAGATTTATTTCCGCGATTTGATAGGTGTTGTTTACTCTCAGCAAAAAGCAAAGACCGATGCCGTTCAAAATGTTCAATATGCCCTCGACAGAATTAAACTTATGCAACTGTATAATGGTGCATTGACTTATTGGCCTGGAGAAGGTTATGAGACCTGGTGGGGAAGCGTTTATGCTGCACACTTTGCCATAGAAGCAAAAAAAGCTGGTTATGATGTCGACGAAGATTTCCTTAATAATCTATTGAAATACATCAAGGAAAAGGTTAAAGAAAAAGAATTGATTACCTACTTTTTTAATTTTACCCAGAGTAAGCAAATTGTGCCAAAAGAAGTACCTTATTCGTTGTATGTATTAGCATTAGCTGGCGAAAAACCAACCGCTTTAATAAACTATTACCGTGCACATTCCGAATTACTGAGTCTCGATGGTAAATACCTTCTGGCTGGGGCTTTTGCGTTAACAGGCGACACACGTAAATTTAAGGAAATCGTTCCCGAAGCATTCGAAGGCGAACGTTCCGTAAACTCCTTTGGAGGTAGCTTCTACTCATATGTACGAGATGAAGCTATAGCTTTAAATGTTCTAATGGATGTTGATCCGGAAAATGCCCAGGTTGGAATTATGGCAAAACACCTGTCGGAGCAATTACAGACTAAATATTATCTGAATACCCAGGAAAGCTCATTTGGCTTCATAGCCATGGGAAAGATTGCCCGACGCGCAGCCAAAAGCAATATTTCCGGAACGGTTACTGTTGATGGTAAAACTGTTGGGAGCTTTAAGAATAATACAATATCTCTCAACACGGCAAAACTTAAAGGGAAATTAATTAATGTTCAAACCGAAGGTACGGGTAATGTATATTATTTTTGGGAAAGCGAAGGTATTTCCAAAGATGGAACTTATAAGGAAGAAGATAGTTTCATTGCTGTACGCAAACGTTTTTACAATAAAAATGGAGCTGGTGCACCCAATGCCTTTGAACAAAACGACTTAATACTCGTTGAAATTGCCATTACCGGATTAACTGAGGCTACTGTTGAAAATGTTGCTATTTCGGATATATTGCCTGCTGGTTTCGAAATTGAAAATCCACGTCTTACAACCTTACCTCCGGGTCTCGATTATCCACACTCAAGAAATACACCAGCCTATATGGACATTCGCGATGACAGGATTAATATGTTTGTTAGTGTAGGTCAGTACACCAGTTATTACTATTACCTGGTAAGAGCTGTATCGCCAGGTACATTTGTAATGGGACCAGTTGGTGCCGATGCAATGTACAATGGCGAATACCACTCATACAATGGTGCAGGAACAATAACAATTAAACAAAAATAAAAAATGCAAATGGGCTGTCCAAAAAGTTGATAAATAGCCACGAAGACTCTAAGACACAAGGTACCACTAAGGTTAATGTCTTTTAAATAAGATCTTTGTGAGTCTTTGGGGCTTTGTGCCTTGGTGGCAAATTTACTTTTTGGACAGCCTCATAATATTTCATGATTACACTCCCCTGAAAAGCAATAAAACCAGGTTTATTCTGCTTAAATAATACTTACTAATTAATCGGTTTAAGTAAATATACTGATTATCTGGAATATAAATGTTAAACAATCTTTGATTTGAAAAAACGCAATTAATCTTTTCAAAAGATCCGTTTGTCTCAGTATAAAAGTTAATTTTGCAAAACAATTGAACAATTGTTCATATATAACAGTTTATGAAAGAGAAAAATTCAGATAATGAAGGTTCATTTGTAGAAAAAGAAAAGGTTCAATCGGTAAAAAAAACAATGAAAACCGAAAGCTTTTTTCACAATCTGGCCGAGACTTTTAAAGCAATGAGTGACCCAACAAGAACAAAGATTATTTATGCTTTATGCCAGGAAAAAGAATTGTGTGTGAGCGATATTGCTTCAATTATCGGAACTACTAATTCTGCAACTTCTCATCAGCTTAAAACATTGCGAAATATGAAGCTGGTAAAATATAATAAAGTTGGAAAAGTATCTTATTATTCGTTGGATGATATGCATATAAATAATCTCTTTGCTGAAGGATTAAGGCATGTAGAGGAAAAATAATTTTTTTAATAAAACAATTGAATACATGTTCACACATCGACATAAAAAGAACAAAATAAACATTAAAAGTGATAAAACAAGTTTAATTGATATTCAAGATGGTCAGACTGGAATTATTGTTTCTATACTTGGAGGAAAAACATTGACAAAAAGGCTGGCTGATTTGGGCCTGAAATCAGGAACAGATATAAAGGTAATAGGAAGGGCTATGTTCTCGGGACCAGTGCAAATTGAAGTATGCGGTTCCAGACTGGCATTAGGTAAAAGATTGGCATCAAAAATTATTGTGAAGTTAAAATGACAGATGAGAAAAAGATAAGCATTGTTCTTGCGGGACAAGGAAACACAGGAAAATCTACCATATTCAATTATTTAACCGGACTTCATCAACATATTGGCAACTGGGCAGGAAAAACAATAGAAAAATGCGAAGGCACACTTTTCTATAATGAGTATACAATTGATGTACTCGACCTTCCCGGCATATATTCATTAACAACCAGTTCAGATGAAGAGATCATTTCCCGTGAATATATTATTCATGAGAAACCACATTGTGTGCTAAATATCATCGATTCTACAAATCTCGAAAGAAACCTTATTTTTACGATTCAGCTTTTAGAACTTGAGTCTCCGGTTATTATGGTTTTAAACATGATTGACCTGGCAAAAAAGAAAGGAATCATGATTGATGTTCAAAAATTTCAAAGTATAATCCATGCTCCTGTAATTGCAACAATTGCTTCTCGTGGCTTTGGACTTACAAAAATTATTGATCGGACTATTGAACTTAAAGAAACAAAAAAGGACTACAAAACACTTAAATATGGGAAGGAAATAGAAAATTGTATTGATCAATTATCCATTACACTTCAAAGTGTAAATCTTCCCTATCCGCCAAGGTGGATTGCAATTAAACTTCTGGAAAAAGATAAGGAAATTGTTAAAATCGTAAAGGAGAAGAATCCTGAAATCGCGGAAAAAGCAATTCATCTATGCGCTTTTCTGGAGGAAATCCATGGGCATGATTCTTCCATTGTCATTGCAGATGAAAGAAGTCACCTGGCCTCGCAGATTGCAAGAGAAATAGTGAAAATTATTCCGGAAAGAAAGCCTTCATTAAACGACCGGTTAGATGCCGTTACCACGGATAAATTTCTGGGTTTTTTTATTATGGTAGGAATTCTCGGAGCAATGTTTTTTACTGTGTTTTGGTTTGGTAACTGGTTTTCCTCCCGGTTGGACATAATATTTCAAAGTTTTCACAACTGGTGGAATACGAATGTGGGTAAGACAATTCTTTCTGCTCTCGGTTGGTCGGCAATTGAAAGCATTCTGGCTTTGGTTCAGATTGCCTTGCCCTATATTCTGCCTTTTTATATTATTTTATATATCTTGGAGGATTGGGGCTATATGGCTCGTATCTCATTTTTAATGGACCATTTAATGCATAAAATGGGGATTCACGGGAAAGGGTGCGTTTCTTTTATAATCGGATTTGGTTGCAATGTACCTGGTTGTCTTTCCTGTCGTATAATGGAATCGAAACGAGAAAGACTGATTACAGCTGTTTTGGTAACCATTATACCCTGTTCAGCAGTATCAGTAATTATTTTCGGACTTGTCGGTAAATATGTTGGAGTTTGGTGGGCAGTAGGATTATATCTTTTTGCCATAACATTGGTATTTATCGTTGGTAAAATATCTTCCAAATTATTTCTTGGTGAACCGGTAGAATTAATAATGCCAATGCCTGGTTATAAAACACCACATTTAAAAACAATCATTCTTCAGACATGGGAGGCGTTAAAGGAATTTGTCTACATAGCTGCTCCCATAGTTATACTTTCAGGAGTAGTAATTCAGGCAATTAATTTAATGGGATGGATGCCGGCAATTTCATCATTCCTGAGCCCTGTTACAGTAAACTGGCTGGGATTGCCTGCTATAACAGGCATTTTGCTGATTTTTGGAATCTTACGAAAAGAATTAATTCTTGTTATGTTAGCAGCATATTTAGGAACCTCGAATTTTTCTGAAGTACTAACTCCACAACAAATGATTACACTAGCCGTAGTTAGTATGTTTTACGTTCCCTGTGTTGCCACTATATCCGTGCTTTGGAAGGAATATGGCTGGAAAAAAGCATTGTTAATCTGTTTCATTGAAACCCTGGGTGCAATTGTACTGGCAGGAATTATAAAAAGATTATTAGATCTTGTTTTTTAAAAAAATAGAAACAAGAATAAAGGTTATTTGATAGAAATTTTTTTAAAACTACATCCTGAACACCCATCACAATGCGAAGTTCTTCTTGTTGTGAGACTTTTCACAAACAGATATATCACATATCCCGCAGTTAGGATGACAATTGACAAGGCAATCGCATTTTGTATCATTTTCTCAATTTTATGTTATAGAAACAGGCTTCCTACCTGATATGTTAAAAAGGCAACAACCCAGGCTATAAGAGTTGTATAGACCATTGTAAAGGTAGCCCATTTCCAGTTCGATTCTTTTCTAATAGCTGCAATTACAGCTACACAAGGGAAATAAATAAGAACGAAAAGCATAAACCCAAAAGCTACCAATGGTGTAAAAACTTTCTTCCCTTTTAATTCTCCATTGGTGTGTTCTTGCTGTTGAAGTTTCTCCATTAAACTATTTGAGGTTTCATCGGCTTCCATATCTGCATGGTAAAGAATACCCATTGAGCCAACTACAATTTCCTTGGCTACAAGGCCAGTAATAATGCTTATTCCAATTTTCCAATCGAACCCTAATGGTTTTATAGCCGGTTCAATAAAACGGCCTATCTTTCCAATATACGATTGTTCCTGATGTTCAGAAGTCTTTAAAAGTTCCAGTTCAGAAATCTGATTTTGTTTTAACAAGTCGGGTAATAATGTATTGGCACGAATGGCATTAATATGAGCATCGTAATTGTTCGAATACTTTACGTTCCGCGGATAGTAACTTAAAGCCCAAATAAGAATGGATGCCAGTAAAATGAAACTGCCCATTTTTCGTAAGTACTGAGAACCTTTGTGCCACATGTGCAGACTAGTATTCTTCATAGTTGGAATGCGATATGGAGGTAATTCCATTACAAAAGGAACATCCTGCCCGGAAAAAACAGTTTTCTTTAACAACAAGGCAACTAAAACAGCAATGATAATACCAATAATGTAAACGGAGAAAAGGACCAATCCCTGACTCCTTGGGAAGAATGCTGAAATAATTAGAACATATACAGGTAAACGGGCACTACACGACATAAATGGAGCAATTAACATTGTCATAATACGATCTTTGCGGTTTTCAAGTGTGCGTGTGGCCATAATTGCCGGCACATTGCATCCAAAGCCCATTAACAGGGGAATAAACGATTTTCCATGTAACCCTATTTTGTGCATTAGTCTGTCCATAATAAAC
>JAHEEB010000295.1 GCA_024640925.1 Bacteroidota bacterium
TGTTGATACTTATTCCTGGTAAACTGATAAACAGAAAGTCCTTCGTAACTCCATCTGGACGGCATTATATCTCCAACTATTGGCACATATTCAGGATTTGTCAGTCGTGAGTTTAGTTTATCGAATTTAATCATTGCCCCACCTAATAACATTTGGGGTACAAGTAGAATTGGTATAAGAATATAAATAGAGACAACAGAATTCATAGTTGCAGAAATATTTAATCCCAGAAGACCCGCAACCATTGCTGTTGACCAAAGCATTAACCAATAGGCAAACAGCATACCTTTAATTCCAAGTATATAGTTGCCAATTAGCACAAACAAAAACATTTGTATGGCCAGTATCAGACCAAGATAAAATACCTTTGAATTGAAATAACTTTTACGACTAAGGTTTAAAAAAGCTTCCCGTGAAATAATTTTTCTATCGCGGATAATTTCTTCAGCACTTACCATTAAACCTATAAAAAGGGCAACAACAACCGACATAAAAAGAAAAACAGGTAAATTAATATTGCCACTGAAAACATATTATTAAATTTTGTAAACCAGCCCAGTATAAAAGCCAAAACAGGAGCTTCTACCAGGTTTATCAACAAATATTGTTTGTCGGCTAGTTTTGATAATAAATTACGGGTACTAAAAATTTTAAATTGAATAAAGTCAGAAGGCTTCTTAAAAAGGGTTATTGGTAATTCCAGCTTAATTTCAGCCGCTGCAGTTATCTCCTTATTCTGATTCCGAATGTAATTCTGATGCCATTCTTCGGGAGTTATTAGTCTTTCCGTTGTATAATCACCAAATTCATTTATTTTTCGTGCCTCAAGAATTTGTAAAATTTGTTCTGGGTTTAGGTTTCCACACGATGAGCACTCACCTTCTTCAGCATTAACAAGTTGATTATATGTTTTAAGATAAATAATGGAACTTAAAGGATTACCATGGAAAATTATTCTGCCCCCTTTATCCATAATCAGGAGTTTATCAAAGGTTTTAAAAATATCGCTTGAAGGTTGGTGTACATTAACAATCACTAGTTTTCCTTTATAACTCTGAAGTTTAAGAAGTTGAATAACCATTTCCGAATCGTTTGATGATAACCCTGATGTTGGTTCATCGACAAATAAGATATTTGGTTCGCGAATAAGTTCGAGAGCTATATTTAAACGTTTACGCTGACCACCTGAAATGAACTTATTCAAAAGGTTTCCAACTTTCAGGTGACTAACGCTTGTCAAATCCATGTCTTTAATTAATTGATTGACCCTATTGTTTAAGTCATTTTCCGATATATCTCTAAAACATAATTTAGCATTGTAATACAGGTTCTGAAAAACGGTTAGCTCTTCAATTAAAATATCATCCTGGGGTACATATCCAATGATTCCTTCAATCTTATTTTTATCAGTGTGAATATCATAACCATTTAAAAGTATTCTTCCTGTTGTGGGTTTTATGTTTCCATTTAATAGATTCAAAAAGGTCGATTTTCCAACCCCACTACCACCCATGATTCCTATAAGCTGGCCTGATTCTTCGATGAAGTTTAAAGGTTCAATACCGGTGTCTGACCCCGGAAATTTATAAGACAAATTATCCGCTACATAAATAACTTTATCATTGGTTCGTTCATGAAGAAAAAGTGTTAATATATCGGAATAAAAAAGAGAGCCCATTAAAGGATTTTTTATAACGGAACCCTTTGAGAATATGTAAGTGGTGTTGAATGCAATCAGATTTTCATTAAAATAGAGTTGATCATCATCTCCTGTATGTCTAAACAAGCATATATCCAATGATTCGAGATACAAAAACAATAGTCTTCCATTCAAAAAGTCGCGGAACAGATATTTATATCCATCAGTTTTTCCTGTACTGTCAACAACCAGTAAATGATTCATATTGTGAATATTATCCAGTTGCCCGAATATAAAGGAGGAACAATTCGTGAAGAGTTCTTCGTTAATTCGAAGTGCCGAAGAAATAGTTCTTATAAAATCAATATCTCCTTTTCTGTTGTGTTCTGTTACTGATAAAATTTCAAGGATATGTGTAATAATAAATATTTTCTGTTTCTTATCGAGATTATGATTTATCTGATCGCAGATTATTACAGCTTTCACTGAGAGCAATGATAACTTTTTTTCTCCTGTTTTTATTTCTCGTTCTCTCATACTGTTTTGATAAAAATCAAACATAATCAAGAACTTACGAACAAAATCTTTTCGAATTATTAAATTCAGGTACCGATCAATAACTTTTCTTGCTTTTTCATTATCATCAAGGCTATGTATCTGTGATACAATAGCGAATAAACGCATAATCGATTTTAATACCGATTCTTTCATCTTAAGCTTAAAAGTTATTTACACGAAAATTAACCTTCATTCCTTAAAATTACAACGCCGATTTTTAACAATAGTAATAAGTTGCATAAAAAAAATATTATTTTTACTAATAATGAACAATGAAAAGATGGAACATAACAAAATTCTTGTTGTTGACGACGAACCTATAGGCAGGCAATTATTGCAAGCTGTTCTTTTACCTGAAAATTTCGAGGTTATTATTGCTGAAGATGGAGTAGATGCTTTAAAAAAAATGAATTCTTTTCAACCAGATGTTGTTCTTCTTGATGTTATGATGCCAGGAATGGATGGCTATGAAACAATGAAAGAAGCTAAAAAGAACCCCGCAATAAAAGATATACCGGTAATTTTTATTACAGCTCTTGACGATCGTGATTCCCGTATCAGGGGATTGGAATCCGGAGCGAATGATTATATTGCAAAACCCTTCGATAGGATTGAAATACTTACCAAAATCAAGAATCTTATCGATAAAACATATACAAAAAGGTCGCAAAGCGATATAGGAAATGGTAGTTATCAGGCATATAATCAGCTAAATGATAAAATCTTTTCGAATATTTACAGTTTTGAAGAACATAAAAACAAATTTCCTGGTAAGTTAGAAGTTTCTATGATAGGTTCGGAGACTAATCCTTTAGTTTCAGGATGGTTTTATAATAACAATAAAACATTAATTCACTGTTTTTTTGGTTCAGAAAAACCAGCTAATAATTCAGTAATTGGCAACATACTTATATCTGTCTGGTTATACAAATTGTTGCCCGATATTCCTCTGAACCCCTCGGAAATAAGCAGTTATATTGACTCACTGATTAAAAAATCAGATATTCTGCCCGAAGAAGATAAAAACTGGTGGTCAATAGTTTTTGTATCTGAAGATTCAGAGAATTGGAAATTGGCTGGGACTAATCAGGTATTGTTTTTGCCGGATAGACCATCAGATAATTCGATTAAATTAAGTTCTGATAAAGTACTGAAGATTGATAAAGGATTTTCTTATTATCTGTTTTCTTCAGATATTCATATAAAAATTAATGAATCGGAAATAATTAATTCAATCCATCAATCTACTTCATTAAATTTTACTCATGATTTTTTGGCAATGAAAACAAATTTAAATAGTTCATTTGCACTAAAAATCAGTTTGTAATATAAATATATTTATAGATGTGAAGAAGATTATTATTTATATAATTTGCTTTTGTCTTCTTCCGTTTGCAAAAATATTCGGACAAAAAGCTGATAGTTCTTCATTTTATTTTTTTCATTCTCAGGATTCTACAAACTTCATAGGCGATTCCTTGATTTCTGATACCTCAGGTGGAAAAAATCAGAAAAACTGGGGTCACGAAATATCCCGTTTGTTTATGGTGCCACCAAAGACCAGTTCTGGTGGAGATGATGATTATAAATATAACCGTTCAAGTTATTTTAGTAATTATAATGGAAAAATAATCAGGAAAATAAGCATTGTACAGCTTGAAGTATTTGGTTCCAGTGTCATTGATACTAATGCTCAGCCCCACCTTTGGATTGAAAAGTTGGGTAATAGTTTGCATATATCAACCAATAAATCGTCGATTCGAAATTACCTTTTCATAAATGAAAACGAACGCATAGATGCATATATTCTGGCTAACAATGAAAGAATTCTTCGAGAATTGCCAAGTGTTCAGGATGCAAGAATATATGTTGTTCCGTTAAAAAACAATTCAGATTCTGTTGATATAAATATACTAACAAAGGATGTTTGGCCATTAGGATTAGGGGTCGAAATTCTGGATATCGGATATGGTAATTTAGGGGTATGGAACAATAATGTTCTTGGGTTAGGTCATATTCTTGGTTATACCGGATATTATAATTTCGACAAGGAGCCAAAGTATGGTTACATGACAAGATATCGTATCCCTAACATTGGTAATATGTTTATATCTCTCGATTTGAGCCATTATGATAAATGGAATTACATGGCAAATAAGGTTTATTTATCTCGTAATATTATTACCCCAGTGGTTCGTTTGGGGGGTGGTATCGGTTACGAGAAGGTTGATCAGATTCTGAATATTGAAACCTATGATTCCATAATAAAAGATGCGAAAGCTAATTTTGAATATTATGATTTTTGGGCAGGTTATGCTTTTCCTCTCTCTAAAATGGTAAATTTTAAAATGAAGAAAAGTATATTCTTTTCGGTTCGTGAACAGATATATCATTATTTTGACCGGCCTCAGGTCGAACAGGATTATCTCTACTATTTTCAACAAAGAAAAGTTTTTCTTTCGTCAGTTGGATATACTTTACAAGGATACCAGAATACAAGGCTGATATACGGATTTGGTGATACGGAAGACTTGCCTTATGGGGCAATGATAAAGCTCACAGGTGGTTATGAATGGGGCGAGTACTTTAATCGCTATTACTTTGGCGCGACTTTTACCTACTCCAAAATAATGGAAAAATTAGGCTATTTATCTACCAGTGTTGACTTTGGAGGTTTTATTAAGAACTGGGCTGAACAAGGGGTATTTAGTTACAATCTTTTACATATAAGTCCTTTAATAGGTAATGGAAAGCACTTATTCAGAAATTTTACCCGGGTAAATTATGAACAGGGATATAACAGATATCGCGATGAGTTTATTGAAATTGGAAAGGATTATGGTGTTCGTGGGCTTGATTACTTCAATTTGAAAGGTGACAGACGTTTTTATGTGAATTCAGAATTTGTCTATTATTCACCATTACATTTTTATAGTTTTCGATTTGTCTTTTTCACCTTTATAGATGCTGGTGTTATAAACTTTGAAAAAGAAACACTATTCAAAAATACCCCTTATTCAAGTTTAGGATTAGGTATTAGAATAAGGAATGAAAAACTGGTTTTTAATACATTGCAATTGCGGTTTTGCTATTTCCCCGGCTCCGGGAATATACCTTTAAGCGATAAGCAAATTTATGATATGAGTGGTGTTCCAAAATACAGGATGCCCGATTTTACGAAGCAACGACCAGAAATTATAAATTATTAGCAGGGTTTAACATTGGCGTATTTATCTAACCATATGCCATGCAGTGAGTGAATAAGTATAAATTTATTTTCCTTCTCTTTTAAACAAATGTTCCAATAGTATGTTAATGCATTATAGAAACTGAATATTATTATAACAATAAAACTAAAATCTTATGGCAGTATTAGTAGGAAAAAAAGCTCCAAAATTTAAAGCTCCCGCCGTTGTTAAAGGTGGTGAAATAGTTCAGGATTTTTCGCTGGACCAATACCTGGGTAAAAAGTATGTACTTTTCTACTTTTACCCGGCTGATTTTACTTTCGTTTGTCCAACCGAAATAATTGCCTTCCAGGACAAAGCAGAGGAATTTGAAAAAAGGAATGTTGCTGTGGTTGGTTGTTCTGTTGATTCCGAATTTTCGCACTGGAAATGGTTACAGACCGACCTGAAAGATGGAGGAATAAAAGGCGTAAAATATCCACTGGTTGCAGATCAGTCAAAGTCAATATCAGAAAACTATGATGTGTTAGCCGGTGAATGGGATTATAACGAAGAGGGTGAATCGCAATTTACCGGTGTGCCTCAATCATACAGAGGATTGTTCCTGATAGACAAACAAGGTGTTGTTCGACATCAACTTGTCAAT
>JAHEEB010000296.1 GCA_024640925.1 Bacteroidota bacterium
AAAAGAAGAATTACGTTTAAAAGATGTCTATGGGGCATATTTCTTACGCTATGTAGCGTGGGATTTGCCAGCGCTCAAAACATTACCATTACTGGTAAGGTTACTTCAGCAAGCACTTCAGAAACTTTACCGGGTGTGAATATCCTTATTCAGGGAACTACCTCGGGAACAATTACTGATGTAGAAGGAAATTTCTCTTTGACAGTTCCCGACAAGAATGCTGTTCTTGTATTTTCATCTGTAGGGTACCTTAAAGAAGAAGTAGTTGTAGGTGAACAAACTGTATTAAATATTAGTTTAATCGAAGACATTCAATCCTTGGAGCAGATTGTTGTTATTGGGTATGGAACTCAGAAGAAAGGTGATATAACAAGTTCGGTTTCCTCTGTTAAACAAGATGAGTTCATAAAGGGTAATGTTCAGGATGTTGGGCAGTTAATTCAAGGCAAGGTTGCAGGACTTTCCATTAGTTCTGTAAATGGCGATCCAACTGCCAACACACAAATTCGGTTGAGGGGTAATACCACTCTTACAAGAGGTGGAAGTGATAATACAGTTTCAAACGGTAATCCTCTGATACTTATAGATAATGTACCTGGAGATTTCAATGCTGTTGCTCCAGAAGATATCGAATCAATTGATGTACTTAAGGATGGCTCTGCTGCGGCTATTTATGGAACGCAGGGAACAAATGGTGTTATTCTGATAACAACCAAAAGAGCAAGTGGAAAAGCCATAAATGTTGTTGAATATTCGGGTTATGTAAGCACTCAATCTATTGCTAAGAAACTAGAAATGTCAACAGCGGCTGATGTTCGCCAACAAATTGCTAATGGGTACAGAAGTGCATCATACGATTTGGATACTACAAACCATACTCGTAATACCGATTGGTTGGAAGAAATAACTCGAACACCAATTAGTCATGGGCATAATTTAACATTTCGTGGAGGAAGTGAAAAAACAAATTATCTGTTTAACGGTAACTACAAAGATTTACAGGGAATATTTCTAAAATCAAATGATAAAGTTGGAAATATCCGCCTAGACATTAATCATTCTATGTTTAACGATATAGTAAAAATCAATATTGGTGCTAATTCCAGATTCATTAGATATGAAACTACTGCAGATGGTTATAGTTTCAATGGATATACTTATCGTCAAGCCCTGATATATAATCCTACAGCACCAATAAAAAATGAAGATGGAAGTTGGTATGAAGAAACAGGAGCCTTCAACTACGACAATCCTTTATCACGATTAAAAGAAAGTGATGGAGAAAACAGTTCGAATTGGAGTAGGGTCAACGGGTCAATCACAATTCGCCCTATAAAAGATCTAAAGTTAACGGCATTACTTTCATATAGTAAATACAATGAAGAACGCAGATACGCAGAAACTAAAAACCATATCTCAACCCTTCGATATGGCAAAAATGGGTTTGTCTCTAATGGTACAAAGGAATCAATTGATCGATTAGCTGAATTCACAGCAGATTACACAAAAACAATTGGAAAGCACCATTTTTCTTTATTAGGTGGATATTCATATAAATATAACTGGTGGCATGATTTCTGGATTAACAATGTAGATTATCCGACTGATGCTTTTGGGTATTATGAAATTGAATTAGGTAATGGACTTACCGAAGCTAGCACATATGCCGGTGTTGGGAGTTCAGCTAATGAAAGTAACCTGATAGCATTTTTAGGCAGAGGTACCTATAGCTATGATGATAAATATCTGTTTATGGGTAGTATGCGTTACGAAGCAGCCAGCCAGCTATACGGAACCAAAGATCCATGGGGCTTGTTCCCGGCAGCATCTTTTGGCTGGAGAATTTCAAAGGAATCCTTTATGCAAAGTTTGACTTTCATTAACGATTTAAAATTAAGGGTTGGATATGGAGTAACAGGTACCCAACCTTTAAACCTATATAGAGGTATTGCCGCAATGTCTTACTCTGGAAATTTTTATTCAGACGGCGTATGGAAGCAAACTCTTGCACCCAGCCGCAATCCTAATCCATACCTGAGATGGGAAGAAAAAAAAGAAAAAGACTTAGGTTTTGATTTTACTTTATTAAATGGGAGAATTGGCGGTACATTCGACTATTATGTAAGAAAAATCGAAGGACTATTAATGGATTATACAGTACCTGTACCACCAAATCTTGTAGCAACCACTCTGGCTAATGTTGGAGAAATGGAAAACAAAGGTTTTGAGGCTTTGGTTAATATTGTTCCTGTGAAGAAAAAAAACTTTGAGTGGACAACAAGTTTTAACTTCTCAACCAATGAAAATAAGTTAATCACTCTTTCAAATGAACTATATACAAATACTGCAGGTTACATCACAGCAGGCGGCACCGGAGAACCCATCCAGACCTATACCCATCGCTTGGATGTGGGTGGAGAAATAGGAAATTTCTATGGATTTAAGGTTGTGGATATCTCCGATGATGGCAGATGGATATACGAAGATAAATCTGGAAACAGAGTTAATTCCGAAGATTTTGCCAGAGTTGATTCAAACAAGAAGGTATTAGGCAATGGTCTACCCAAATTCAATGCAGGATGGACAAATACCTTCCGCTATAAGAATTTCGATTTAAGTATTTCTATGAGAGGGGCTTTTGGTTTCCAGATTTTAAATTTTGAAAGAATGTATCTTGAAAATACACAAACTGTAACTTACAACCGTTTAAAATCTGCTTATGATAAAGTATATGGTAAAGCAATATTAAGTGCGCAAGAAGACCTTGAATTTAATAGCTATTATATCGAAGATGGAGATTATTGGAAGATTGATAATATTACTTTTGGTTATAACTTTAAATTTAATAATAATAAGTACATTAAATCTGCACGGGTCTATGTTTCAAGTCTTAATACATACACAATAACTAAGTATAAAGGGATAGATCCGGAAGTACAAATGGATGGGTTGGAACCAGGTAATGATTATAGGGATAAATATCCGACAACACGCACTTTCACTATTGGTTTTAATGCTAACTTTTAATTTTATTGAACAATGAGAAAAAAGATATATTATGTATGGTTAACTGCACTGGCTCTTTTAACCATTTTACTTGTACCTTCATGTACTGAGTTAGTCAGTACAAGTCATGAAGAGATACTTGCCGATGGATTTAGTCCAAGTGATGAAGATGTTGCTGCTATTACTGCTGCTGGATATACAAATTGGCGTAAAGTTTTACTATTCTGGGACGGTTACTGGCGTGTTCAGGAAAATTGCGCAGACGAAGTAATTACACCAGCCCGGCCAAACGGATGGGTTGATGGAGGTAAATTCCGTCGTATGCACCGTCATACATGGACATCTAATGAGGATATAACTAATTCGACTTGGCCACGTGCATTTGCTGGAGTTGCAGATTGTAACAGAATTATTTATCAAATTGAGTCTGGATTTCTACCTTTGGAAGATGCTGCAAAAAATGCTACCATTGCTGAATTACGGGTACTTAGAGCAAGTTATTATTATGTGCTCTGCGATATGTATGGTAATGTTCCAATTGTTACAGCATTTGATGTTCCTGATGGGTTTTTACCGGAATATAATACACAGGAAGAAGTATATAATTTTATGGTTAAAGAAATTACTGAAAGTTTGCCATATCTTCCAACTGGTACTCAAGGAATTTATTATGCCCGTTTCAACCAATGGGCAGCTCGTACCTTATTGGCTAAAATATACTTAAATGCTGAAGTATACAGTGGTACAGCTCATTGGGAAGATTGCATGGCACAATGCGATTCAATTATTTCTTCTAATGCTTTTGTTTTGGAAGATGATCAAAAGAATGTCTTTATCACTGAAAACCAGGATTCTAAAGAAATTATTTTTGGGTTAGCTATTGATAGAGCTTATATGGAAGGTAGTACTACAGATTGGAATGGTTTTGATATACACATGCAAACACTGGAGCCTGCAAACCAGGCTACATACAATATTTCCGAGACCCCTTGGGGTGGAATGTGTGCCATACCACAATTTATTAATACTTTTGATCCAGAAGACAGCAGACTTACCAAAAATTTTATTATTGGACAGCAGTATTCTTCAAGCGGAGATAGCTTATTCTGTACTTTTAACTTTACATATCACGGAGAGGATGATAAAGGGAAACCCCTATCTTATGATAATGTTGTCCCTCCAATCGATTCAACAGCCAGAGAAATGAATGGTTATCGTTTTGGTAAATTTGAATATGAATTAGGAGCCTCTAATATTATAAATAACGATTATCCATTGTTAAGGTATGCAGATGTCTTAATGATGAAAGCTGAATGTCTTCTCAGAACAGGAAATGCAGATGAAGCAGCGACTATAGTAACACAAGTAAGAACAAGGGCATTCAAATCGAACCCCTCAAAAGCAACAGTTACTGGTGCACAACTTCAGGAAACCAGCACATATAAATATGGCTTGCGTGACGAGGGAAACCTTGGTACCACTAATGAAACTGGCATTATCCAATATGGTCGCTTTTTAGATGAACTAGGATGGGAATTTAACCAGGAAGGTCGTCGTAGGCAGGATATGATACGATTTGGCGTTTTTACTACCAAATCATGGTTGTCTCATCCGGCACAAGGTGATGACCATACTGAATTATATCCTATACCATTGACTCAACTAGACGCAAACTCAAATCTTAAACAAAATCCAGGCTATTAATAGGGCTATATATTGAGGTTGTCTAATGACCTCTTTTATTGTCATTTTGAGCGGAGTCGGAAAATTTCGACTTCGCTCAATTGATATAATTAAACTCTTTTTGTTTTACAGATTAACCTCATAATTTTCCGGTTTTTTTAAACTTTATCACCTCACATTCAATGGATAAACTCGATCGAAAAAACTTTATTAAAAAGGCTTGTGCCACTACAGCCTGCATGTGTGGTTTTGGTTCTATAGTTTTCAGCAATAATAACAACAGACCAGAACCAGATATACAGGAGATAGATCCAAGGCTGCAATTGGTGCAAAATTGGATATCATCACTTTTAGAAAACCTTCAGTCTGGCTTTGATGAAAAGAATCTGAAGCCAATAATAAAGCAAAGTTCAGTTATACACTACTCCAATTTGAAAATGGATGAGATGTTGACAGAATATGTCGGCGATTTGGAAAAATTCATCGTTTTTATAGAAGAAAAATGGGGTTGGAAGGTACAATATGATAAGGAATTGAAGATAATTGTTGCTGACGAAAATAAGAATACCTGTGTCTGCCCTATACTGGATGCAAAGAGCACTGGAACCACGGCAATTTGCTATTGTTCCGAAGGATTTGCAGAAAGTATGTTTTCTAAAGTATTAGGCATTCCGGTAAATGCAAAAGTAATATCATCGGTACGCAGAGGCGATAAAAGCTGTAAATACGAAATGAGATTTTAAATAAAAATTGCGAAAGTTCTAGATATGAAAAAAGGTTTGATATTAAATTGCTTGAGTTTTTTGGTTGTTATCCTGGCTTATGGCAGCGACCCCGACAGCTTGCAAAGCTTTAAACTTACAGAGGTAAGAATACTGGATGGTCCGTTTTACAAAGCTCAACAAGCAGATTTAAAATATATTCTTGCACTTGATATGGACAGGTTGCTTGCACCTTATCTTAAAGAAGCCGGAATAAAGCCTCTGAAGGAAAACTATGGCAACTGGGAAAATTCCGGTCTCGATGGACATATAGGAGGACATTACCTTTCAGCTCTATCGTTTATGTATGCAGCTACCGGCAACCAGGAACTTTTAAAACGGATAGATTTTATGATTAACTGGCTTGACAGCTGCCAGAAAAAGAATGGAAATGGATATGTTGGTGGAGTGCCAAATGGTCAGGCCCTTTGGAATGATATTGCCTCAGGCAAAGTTGATGCCGGTGGTTTTTCATTGAGCAACAGATGGGTTCCCCTGTATAATTTGCATAAATTATATGTTGGCTTACGCGATGTATACCTGGTTACAGGAAACAAGAAATCGCTTGATATTCTG
>JAHEEB010001046.1:0-1788 GCA_024640925.1 Bacteroidota bacterium
GAATGTATTAATTGCCGGAGGAAGCGGTCTTTTGGGAACTTCTATTACACAGATGCTTCAGGAAAAAGGATTTGAAGTAAGTCACCTTAGCAGAAACAAGAACCAAAAAGGCAATCTGAAATCATTTTATTGGAATCCGGATGAAAAATCTTTTGATCCTATGGCTTTTCAAAACCAGGATATTATTATTAACCTGGCTGGAGCGAATATCGGAGAATCATTCTGGACTAAAAAAAGGAAGAAAATAATTCTCGATAGCCGCGTATTATCAACCAAATTACTTGTTAATCAGATAAAAAATTCAAAGGGAAACAAACCATTAAAATTTATTTCTGCCTCAGCTTGTGGTTATTATGGTTCACGACCAGGTGAAATTATAAAGGAATCAACCTCTGCGGGAAAAGGATTCCTCTCAGAAGTTTGCACCAAATGGGAGACAGAAACTCTTCAATTAAAAGAAACTGGTATATCGACCTCTATAGTGAGGGTTGGTGTTGTTATGGCAAAAGGGAAAGGTTTTTTACAGCAAATGGAGAAAATGATTCATAGCAGAATAAATATAATTCCTGGTGATGGAACACAAAAAATAAGTTGGATCCATCTGGAAGATCTGACACGGATTTTTTTTCATTTAATTACGAATGAAAAATGCGAGGGTATTTATAACGGAGTGGGTGGATCTTGTTCAATATCTTATTTGCAGGAAAACTTATTCAGAGTAATGAAAAAGAAATTTGTGAAAATCATTATTCCATCATTCCTTTTGGCAAAGCTTTTAGGTAACTTTTCTGAATTATTCCTCAGCGATCAGAATATTGTATCTGAAAGACTTAATGAATTGGGTTTACAAATAAAGTATCGGGATATAGATTCCGTTCTGGAAAATTTGTATGGAACCTGAAAAATATATTTTAATGGATGTATTTGTTTAAAGCCTTCAACAGCTCTTCATCATCAACTGGTTTTGTTAAATAGTCGTTGCATCCGGCTTCATAACATATATTCCTGTCTTCGGGCCTAACATAGGCAGTTTGTGCAATAATCGGGACATCTAAATCCATTTTCCTTATTTGTTTGGTTACATCAATACCACTAACATCAGCAAGTTGAATATCCATAAGAATCAGATCAAACTTATGCCCGCCTTTAATTAAATCAATTGCTTCATTACCTGAACGCGCGTGAGTGATTCTAATCTCCGATTGCTCAAGTAATATCCTCATGTAATCAACCGAATATCTGTCGTCTTCAACAATTAAAATTTTCTTGTTTTTTAATCGTATTAAACCCAATGCACCAAAACTCCTGTAATATTTGTCAACGGTGAAATAGAAGGTTGTTCCTTTATCGACTTCTGATTCAAGCCATATATCACCACCCATAAGATTAATAAGTGGCTTGCTGATAGCTAATCCTAAACCATTCCCTCCAAATTTACGAGTAAGGCTTTCTTCGGCTTGCCTGAACCGTTCAAAAATTACCTGGTATTTATCTCTGGAAATTCCTACACCCGTATCGGAAATAAAAAAGAGAATTTGTTCCCCATTATCCCGACACCCAAAGGTAATTCCACCCATTAATGTAAATTTGATGGCATTATCAAGGAGGTTATTAAATACCTGTAGTAATCGTTGATAATCATTAAAAATGATAATCGGTTGTTGTACAGTCTCTTTATTTAAATACAAAAAAGATTTCTCAATCATTTGCAATTTTTGTAAGTGAAGTTCATACACCTCAGACAAAAAGTTGCTTACATCAAATTCGACAGGATTAATTTCTACCTGG
>JAHEEB010001046.1:1798-2248 GCA_024640925.1 Bacteroidota bacterium
ATTCAATACGCGAAATATCAAGAATATCATCAATTATTCGAAGCAGATCGTCGCATCTGCTGCGAATTATCTGAGTATATTTTTTTCTTTTTTCCTCATCATTATTTTCCATATCGAGTAATGACGAAAATCCAACGATGGCATTCATTGGCGTGCGGACTTCGTGCGACATATTAGCAAGGAAAGCACTTTTTAGCTTGTCGCTTTCGATTGCTTTTTCTTTTGCTTCAATAATGTCCTGTTCCGCCTTTTTTTGTATCGTTACGTCACGAGCAATAATATAAATCAGTTTATCTTTTATTACAGGCTGAGCGGTCCACGATAACCAAATAATCTTTCCGTCTTTTGCATAACAACGATTCTGAAAATTAATAACTGATTCTCCTTTTACCAGTTCTTCTTTAAATAACCTCAACATTGCGAATCTATCGTCCTCGTGGATAAAATCGA
>JAHEEB010000297.1 GCA_024640925.1 Bacteroidota bacterium
TATGGGTAGGAACGAATAAAGGTGCAGTTTATATTCTGAATGATTCTGTTAACACTATTTCTCAATCCGAAATCATTTCTTCAGGTATTATCAGAGGGATATGCACAGATAAAAAAGGCAATTTGTGGTTTGCCACCTACAACACTGGTGTAAGTTGCCTTTCGGCCGATAGTATCCGACATTTTCAGATTAATGGTGGACTTAACAATAATAAGATATTCTGCTCCTTTTGCGATAAGAAAGGGAACATCTGGTTTGGAACGAACAATGGGGCCATACTTTACAATGGTGCCACCTTTAAAGCATACAACGAGGCTTCGGGTCTGGCAAATAATGTTGTTCTGAGTATTACCCAGGATTCGTTCGACGATATCTGGTTTGGCACATCGGGTGGTGGTCTAAGCCGGTTCGATAATGAGCGGTTTGTCCATTATTCCGAAAATGAATATATGGGCCGTATGATTTATACTCTCCTCGAAGCTCTCAATGGCAATATGATATTCGGTACTTCTAAAGGCGGGCTGACTGTATTTGACGGAAAAGAATACTCCCTGCTGAAAGAAGATATGCGTTTCACTTCGTCGATGGTTAAGGCACTGCATTATTCCAAAGACAGCGCTCTATGGATTGGCACACTTGACGATGGGTGTTTCCGGTTTGATAAAAAAGGATTTAAAAAATATACTACCCTGCACGGATTAAAAAGCAACAACATAACTAGTTTTGCTTCGGATAAATATGGAAATTTATGGGTATCGAGCATTGATAGTGGTATAAGTGTTATGCCCATAGGATTGGATACATTTTTATTTGTCTATATTCAACAAGGCCTGGGAAGCAACACGGTATACACCCTGGCTGCCGATACAAACGGAATAATCTGGGCAGGGACTGATAATGGCGGCTTAAACAAAATTACTCTCATTAAAAAGAAAGAATCGTACAGCTTTTCGGTTGATAGAATTACAATGAATGAAGGTCTCACAAGCAACTCCATTCGTTCTGTTGTTATCGATTCTGCAATGAATATTTTTTTAGGAACGGCTGGTGGTGGAATAAACATTTTTTCAGGAAAAACTATTATTCCAATTACCGAAAATCAGGGTTTAAGCTCGAATAACATCTACTCGCTGATTTTTGATAGGGATTACAACTTGTGGGCTGGCACAGAACAGGGAATCGATAAGCTTACTTTTAATAAAGATTTTACAATTAAAAATATCCATCATTATGGACGAAACGAAGGGTTCAGAGGAATAGAACTGAACAGGAACTCTTCGTGCATCGATAAGGAAGGGAACATTTGGTTTGGCACAGTCAATGGTGTTACAAGTTACAACCCAAAGGCTGATATTAACGTTGCAGTTGCTCCAAAAATTCATATTACGGGTATTAAACTGTTTTTCAATAAAATTGAAAACACACCTTTTGCCGATAGTATCACTCCATGGTATCCACTGCCGCAAAAACTCATTCTACCTTACAAAGAAAATACTCTCACCTTCGAATTCCTTGGTATTTACCTGCGAAATCCTTTATCGGTCCGTTATCGCTGGATACTCGAAGGCTTTGATAAAGAGTGGTCACCTGCTCTTGATCAGCGCGAGGTTACCTACACGCACTTACCTCCTGGAAAATATACATTCAAGGTGATATCGTGTGACGAGAACAATCATTGGAATGAAACTCCGGCTGTTTACCAATTTGAAATTTTATCGCCTTTATGGCAGAAAATCTGGTTCAGAATTTTATCGGTTGTTTTAATCCTGGTAACCATTTCAGGTATAATCTATTTTTGGTTCAGACAAGTGAAAATTAAAAACAAAGCGGAACACGACCGGTTAAAAATGGAACGGAATATAATTGAACTGGAACAGGAAGCTGCCCGTTTGCAAATGAACCCGCATTTTATTTTCAACTCCCTTAACTCTATACAAGGTTTTATTGCTACCGAAGATACATTTCAGGCCAAGAAATACCTGGCAAAGTTTGCCCGTTTAATGAGGCTTATTCTGGAGAATGCCCGCGAAGAATACATTCCGCTTACAAATGAAATTGATATTCTTGAAAATTATTTAGAGCTTGAGAAGCTGAGTTCAAACAATAAATTCGACTTTGCAATTCACAATAATAACTCCATCGATACGGAAACTGTTGAGATTCCTCCTATGATGATTCAGCCTTTTGTTGAGAATGCTATTATTCATGGTATTAAAAAGAAGGAAGGGAAAGGTAAAATTGATATCTTTTTTAAGGTGAACGGTCAAATTCTTCAGTGCGAAATCATCGATAATGGTATTGGCAGGATAAAATCGGCCGAAAACAAAGCCAAAATAGTTTCCAAACACAAATCGACAGGAATTACTGTAACAACAAAACGTCTGGAGCAACTAAAAATACAAACCGGGTTGGATGGAGGTATAGAAACCATTGATTTGTATGAAAATGATTTCCCTTCGGGAACAAAGGTCATTGTGAGCATACCTTTTGAAACATATTGATTGCATTTCGGTATGAGGAATTTTTTGTATTTTGCCAATATAAACAAATAAAAAAATGTGATATGTTCAGGGCAGTAATCATAGACGATATCGATAACTCAAGGCTTACCCTGGCTCATGATATCGGAAAATATTGCCCCACCATTAAGATAGTTGGTGAAGCCGACAGTGTAAAATCGGGACTTGAAATTATATCCTCTCAAAATCCTGATGTCGTCTTTCTCGATATCCAGCTGGGCGATGGTACAGGCTTTGATATCCTCGAAAAAATCGGCGAATTTGATTTCCAGGTTATTTTTACAACGGCACTCGACTCATACGGCATAAGGGCTATCAAGTTTAGCGCTCTCGACTACTTACTTAAACCAATTGACCCCGACGAACTTATTGAAGCTGTAAACAAACTTGAGCAAAACAATAAGAAAAAGAATGTGAAGGACAGCATTAGACTGTTGCTGGAGAATATGCGCGACATACAACCCTCGAACAAGAGAATAGCCCTGAACAGTGCCGATAAAGTCCATATGGTATACATCAGAGATATTATTCGATGCGAATCGCAGGGTAGTTATACAATATTTCACCTGGTAAGCAAAGAACAAATAGTGGTCACCCACAATTTAAAAGAATACGAACAATTGCTCGAAGAATATTCCTTTATAAGAGTACATCACTCGCACCTGATAAATTTTGCTTACCTGAAGGAATATATCAAAAAAGACGGTGGCTATGCTGTAATGAACGATAATTCGCAGGTTCCCGTATCGTTTCGTAAAAGAAATAATTTGCTGGACATGATTGGCGTTTAGAGTAATCTGTTAAAGATTGAATTAACACGGCAAGATAATTTTGAAATAGTCTAAAACCAATTCTAATTATTGAACAAGAAAATGGATTTTGCAAAGGAGAGTGCTGCATTTTGGTTAACGGACACTATTATTGCATGCAAATTTGAAAAAGAAACCGGAGAGATAGGCAATTACAAAGAATTAGCATATATACTCTATTACAATCCTGAGGCTGAAATTAAGGAAAAGAACGGGGAAATTGATTTATCCGGCAAAACATCAGAGATAGAGTTAGTGGATATTGGCGATTTTTCTCAGGACATTTTACCCGCTGGTATTGCTGATAATGACAGGGTAAATGAAAAATACGGACTTCTGAAAAGAAATGACAATGGGATGGATACGATTGGATACTTCAGAAGGTTAACATTTAAAAAAACTCCCGATGAAAGTGAAATAAAGGAGATGATCTCCGGAAATCTCGTCATTGTAGCAAAAAAAGTAGGCGCGTGTTTTCGAAAGGCTATATTGCAAAAGGCCGACATAATTGATAAATATTACTGCTTTGATGGTGAATTAGGCGTGGTTTTTACCGAATCGGATTATGAATTCAGACTGTGGGCTCCTACGGCAACGGAAGTAAATCTGCATATTTACGATAGTTCGAAAACGAAGAATGAAATAGCAGCCAGTCCTTTTGAAATGGCGAAGGGAAAAGATGGCGTTTGGCGATGCCATGGGCAACAGAAATGGATGAATTTGTTCTACAAATACGAAGTAACCGTATTCTCAAGGCATTCAAAAAACTCGGTTATCAGAAAACTTGTTACTGACCCATATTCGGTATCACTTTCAACAAATGGTGAATACAGCCAGATTGTAAACCTGGATGACAAGAATGACCATGATATTTGTCCGGAAAACTGGGAGGAACATGTATTTAATTATGATCGTGATTTTGATGAAGCCGATATTAATTTGTATGAACTGCACATCAGGGATTTTAGTGCTTTTGATGATAGCGATGCTATGCCGGAGCAATATAGAGGAAAATATAAAGCTTTCACCCTGCAAGACACAAAGGGAATTAGTCATTTAAAAGAATTAGCCGATGCCGGATTGAAATATATTCATCTGTTGCCGGTAAACGATTTCTCAACTGTTTCTGAAGATGAAGCATTAGACATTTTGAAGACCACCATTGGTGAAGCTTCGGAATATTTTAAAAAGTATAATAAAGAAGAATTTGCGAAATTTGAAAGAATCATACAGAAGATAGAAACCACAGAAAATATGACCCTGTATGATGCATTAAATGGAATAACCAAAAAATATGGAGGAGCTTCTGGTTATCAATATGAATTATTGAAGCTTACCTGCAACAGCGATAAATATAATTGGGGTTACGATCCCTATCATTTTATGGTTCCTGATGGAAGCTATGCCTTAAACTCCGATGGCAAGAGCAGAATAAAGGAATTCAGAGAAATGATTATGGCAATTCACAACAATTTAAAATTAAGAGTTGTTATCGATGTTGTTTTCAATCATACATCAACGGAAGATCCTTTAGAATGGATTGTGCCTGACTACTATTACCGCATCGAAGGCGATCAGCTAAAACCACATTGTGGTTTTGAACTTGCATTGGAGAACCGAATGGTAGAAAAATTAGCTGCTGACAGCATTTACAAATGGGTAAAATATTACAAAATTGATGGTGTACGATTCGACAGAATGCAATCGATGACGATAGAATCGATATTGAAAGCGAAAGAAAAGATTAAAAATTTGACCGATGGTGAAAAGGTATATTTTTATGGTGAAGGATTTACTGATTATTCATTAAAAGGAACGGGCAGGTTTAGAAATGCGAACAGAAATGCCTTATGGAATTATCCGGAGGAGAAAATTGGTGTGTTCAACAGGTTTTTTAGAGATAACCTGCGGGGCGTAGCTGATAATTACAATGGCGTTTTTGAGAGAGACTCATTTATTGTCAGAAACGGGTTAAGCGAAAAAGCTCCATCATTGGATAAATCAAACTTTATTGGATACCTTTTTAAAGACGAAACCAACGGTATACACAGCGATAAACAATTTATTTGTCCTCAATCGGTGATAAATTATGTTGTCTGCCACGATAATGGAACCCTGTGGGATTTTTTAATTGCAAAAACCGGATTTGATCGTGCTGATTGCCATGATTATCCTTCTGGCAGAACAGACATACTGTTAAAGATGAACAATATTTATGTCGGAATAATTGCTCTTTCGCAGGGAATTCCTTTTTTTTATGCCGGAACAGAACTTTTACGATCAAAATCGGGAGATTTCAATAGTTATAACTCCGGAGAATGGTTGAATGAGTTGTATTTCCCAACCAATTTGAATAGAAACGATCTTGATTTCAATTCTGCATTTATTCATAACAGTTGGGGAAGAGGTTACATCGACAACCTTGATGGGTGGTGTGAACATGGTGGTGATGAAGAAAAAAGCAAATGGGAAGCAAGATGGAAGGAAAGACTTTTAAAGGTTCCTTCACCAACTAACAGACAGGTTCTTTATGCCAAAAATCATTTTTTGGAGATGCTAAAAATAAGAAAAAGCACCAACCTGTTTCGATTAAGAAATACGGATGAAATTATTAAACGGGTAAGTTTCCCCGATAGCCATGACAGAGATTTGTTCGTGATGAAAATTGATGGGCCGGATTTTGAACTAAA
>JAHEEB010000298.1 GCA_024640925.1 Bacteroidota bacterium
TCCAAATGCATTCAGACATAACCCGATAATACACATAATTCTACCCGCATTCAAATTACTATAACCGGTATATTGACCAGGATAGGTTTCATTTAGTTGTTTCCCCTCGCGGGATATAAGCAATCCGATTATAGCCAGGATAAGACCTATTCCACAACCAAAAACCAGAGATAAAATACCCAATACCAGCACAGAGGTGGCATTGGGTAATTGTTGTTGTCTGTTATCTATAATTGTTTCCATAAATAAATTATCTCATCGCTTTTAAATTCAAAGCATACATTATAATAAACCCTGCAGTAAAAATGAATCCGAAAACCAATGAGAATCCCAACATAAAACTAAATCCAATTAATGCAACTGGTAATACAAGTATAATTATTTCTGATACTGAATATAAATAAAATCCCAGCTTTTTAAGTTTCCACATCATAATTACACCAAAAAGAGCAATAATTGAACATGCAAGATTAACCAAATTAATTATCAAGGCATGTTCCATAATTGCCTGGCTTGTCCCCATTATTTTTCCAAAAAATGAAGCAAACCCGGGAGATTGGGAAGACAATTCGCCCATTGCCTCATCCATTGCAACATTAGACTCTTCGCTTACTGCATTATAGAAAGGAGCCATGGCTATACCGATTAAAGCACTTAAAATACTAAAACCTGTTCCTATAAAACTAAGGATACAAATCACTGTTAGAAAGGTCGGACGTTGATTATTTTCTGACATATTAGTACACTTTTGGTTATTCATCGAAAATAAGAAAAAAAAAGATATAGTAATTCAATAAATTCAAACACATTATAAGATTTCTTGATTTCAATTTACCAAACAGGTTTTTTATCATCGTACGAAAAATTACCTTTGTGTACTTTTTAATCAATAACAATATTTATCAGATGGAACGCGATAAAAGTATATTTAATCTTATTGAGAAAGAACACCAACGCCAATTACATGGTATTGAACTGATCGCTTCAGAAAATTTTGTAAGCGAACAAGTGATGGAAGCCATGGGCAGTTACCTAACCAATAAATACGCCGAAGGATATTCTGGGAAACGTTATTATGGAGGTTGCCAGGTAGTAGACGAAGTAGAAACTCTAGCCATTGAACGTGCCAAGGACTTATTTGGTGCATGCTGGGCTAATGTTCAACCACATTCCGGTGCACAAGCAAATATGGCAGTTTTAATGACTGTTTTAAAACCTGGTGATACATTTCTGGGATTCGACCTTTCGCATGGCGGTCACCTATCACATGGTTCTCCCGTAAACTCATCGGGACTTTTTTACCGACCAGTTAGCTATAAGGTGAAAGAAGACACCGGCAGAGTTGATTACGATGAAATGGAGGCTGTTGCAAAAAAGGAAAAACCAAAACTTATCATCGCAGGAGCTTCGGCCTATTCGCGCGATTGGGATTACGCACGAATGAGACAAATAGCAGACAGTGTTGGCGCTATTTTAATGGCTGATATCGCTCATCCTGCAGGGTTGATTGCTAAGAAATTATTGAAAAATCCTTTCCCACATTGCCATATTGTTACTACAACTACACACAAAACTCTTCGGGGTCCCCGCGGTGGAATGATACTTATGGCTAATGATTTTGAAAATCCATGGGGGATAAAAACACCTAAAGGCAACCTAAAAACTGTAGCCGAAATGCTTGATAGCGCTGTTTTTCCTGGAATTCAGGGAGGTCCACTGGAACATATAATTGCGGCCAAGGCTGTTTCTTTTGGTGAAGCATTAAGCGATAGTTTTCTTGATTATGGAAAGCAGGTTATAAAGAATGCTTCCGTAATGGCTGAATCTTTTATGCAAAGAGGTTATAAAGTTATTTCAGGAGGTACAGACAATCATTCCATGTTAATTGATTTACGTACAAAAGCACCTGATATTACTGGTAAACAAGCTGAAAACACTCTCGTACTTGCAGATATTACCATAAATAAAAATATGGTACCATTCGATAGCCGTTCGCCTTTCCAAACTTCGGGTTTCAGGGTTGGATCTGCTGCAATTACAACACGTGGCATGAAAGAGGATGTAATACCTCAGATTGTTGAAATGATTGACGAGGTTATTATGAATATCGAAAAAGAATCAGTGATTGCCAGCGTACGTAAACGAGTAAACGATTTAGTGGCTAATTACCCTCTGTTTGCTTATTAAGATTTTTCAGCAGGATAAAAATGATATCATTTGCAGGTTAGCTTACCGAAAGCTAACCTGTTTTTTATTTATTTTCCGGATATAGTTTTAAGATCGAACTTCTATCAGACTTACAAATACCTCGTTCGGTAATAAAGCCTGTAATCAATCTTGAAGGGGTAACATCAAAACCGAAATTACGTGCCGGGCTATTTAAGGGAGTAATCAAAACTTTTGTAATTTCTCCATTACTTAAACCCTGGATATATTTAATTTCATCTGCATTTCTTTGTTCTATAGGAATTTCTTTTAATCCATCAGAAATAGCCCAATCAAAGGTTGAAGAGGGTAAAGCAATATAAAAAGGAACATTATTGTCTTTCGCTGCCAGTGCTTTTAAATAAGTACCGATTTTATTTGCAGCATCACCTGAATTGGTTACCCTGTCTGCACCTGTAATAACTAAATCGATTAGACCATGTTGCATAAGATGTCCGGCTGTATTATCAACAATAATTGTATGCGGAACACCATGGTTTAATAGTTCCCAGGCCGTAAGATTAGCACCCTGGTTTCGCGGCCGGGTCTCATCAACCCAAACATGTACTTTAATTCCTCGATGAAATGCTTCATATATCGGCGAAGTAGCAGAACCATAATCAACAAAAGCAAGCCATCCGGCATTGCAATGTGTAAGTATGTTTACTGTTTCCCCATTTTTATTTCTGCTGATTTCTTCGATAAGTTTCACCCCGTTTAGACCAATTTGCCTGCAACACGCTACATCTTCATCTGCAATATTAATTGCTGTTTTACAAGCGATTTTCAATTTCTCATCAATGGTTTCAGCAGAAGAAATATCCTTAAATTGCCTGTCTACTGCCCATGCCAGATTAACTGCAGTAGGTCTGGTATTCTTAAGGATATAGGCCATATTAATAAATTCCTTTTCAAAGTCTTTTGTTTTACTTGCCTTAACTGCAGCAAGATACATTCCATAACCGGCAGCTGCACCAATTAATCCAGCTCCTCTCACCTTCATATCTTTAATTGCAGCTACCATTTTGGTAAAGGAGTTTATCTCTTCAACAACAAACTGGTGTGGCAACAGAAGCTGATCGATAACACAGACTACATCCGAGTCATCACTCTTAAACCAAATTGTTCGGTAATTCTTACCATCTACATTCATTGGTTATTGTATTAAATATTTCTTTAATCGAATTTGGCAATTTAATCAATCTGCCACTAAAATAAAAATCATTTGTACAAAACCAGATTATTTCAAGGTAATTTCATAAAGCGTAAAACTCCATTTCCTATTTTCCTCAATAAAAACTATATTAGCATAATGATCATTAAAGACCTTAAATTATGGGAAAAGAAATAGTTAATTTGGAACCAGGTATCATTTGGAAACACTTCTACGATATTACACAAATCCCTAGACCATCCGGACATGAACAAGGAATGATCAGTCATTTGGAACGGTTTGCTGTTCAACAAAACCTGGAATATTCGAAAGATGCTATCGGAAACATACTTATAAAAAAGCCTGCATCAAAAGGACGCGAGAAGCTTCCAGGTATAGTGTTACAGGCACATGTCGATATGGTTCCTCAAAAGAATAGCGATAAGGAACACGATTTTACCAAGGACCCTATAGAAACAATTATTGACGGGGAATGGCTGCATGCTAACAAAACTACCCTGGGTGCTGATAATGGAATAGGAGTTGCAGCCATGCTTGGTATCCTGGAATCAAAGGAGATAGCTCACGGGCCTATCGAAGCTCTCTTTACTGTTACCGAAGAAACCGGAATGGATGGTGCTTTTGGGCTTAAACCAGGTTGGTTTAAAGGATCGGTTTTAATCAATCTCGATTCGGAAGATGAAGGTGAACTGTTTGTTGGCTGTGCTGGAGGCATCAACTTTTCAGCTTCCATGACCTATGGCGAAGAAAAGACACCTGATGGAATTGCCTACACCCTGAAAATTTCAGGTCTGAAAGGAGGGCATTCAGGAGTAGACATTCACCTTGGTCGAGGCAATTCGAATAAGATTATGGGTAGAATATTATGGTCAGCCATGTCTGATTTCTCCATACGAATTGCCAATTTAAAGGGGGGTGATCTACGCAATGCCATTCCTCGCGAAGGAAATGCTACTTTAGTTATTCCTAAGAATCAGGAGGAAGATTTTAAAAAATTCGTTGAAAAAATCAGTATTGATATAAAGACTGAATATAAGGTAACTGAACCCGGCATCGTTATTGAACTTATATCCGTAGAGAAACCTCAAAAGGTGATTGCCGACACAGATGCCAGAAAACTGGCCGGTATTCTTTGTGCGGCCCCAAACGGTGTTTTAAGAATGAGCGATGAAATGCCCGGCGTTGTAGAAACTTCATTAAATCTGGCCATTGCATCCTTCAACGATGGAAAGGCAACAATATATTATTTACTTCGAAGTTCGGTAAATAGTGCTAAATATGCTTTATGTGATCAGGTTTCGGCTTTTCATAAACTGCTTGGTTGTGAAATAGAGTCGAGCGGAGATTACCCCGGCTGGAGACCAGATAGTAATTCATATATATTAAAAACTGCTACTAATGTTTATCAGCATATGTTTGGCAAAAAACCAGGAGTAACTGCCATACATGCCGGATTGGAGACTGGTATTATTGGTGGCACTTATCCGGGCCTCGATATGATATCATTCGGACCCACTATCCGTTTTCCCCATTCGCCCGATGAAAAAGTCAACATTGCCAGTGTGCATAAGTTCTGGGATTTCCTTAGAGGAATTCTCGAAAAATCGAATTAAATTCAATACTTGTTAATGCTCTAACAGAAGGACAAAAAAATCAGTGCTCCTCGCTTGGAATGGATAATTCTAGCGAAATTGCTGATTATGTATTTTGCATTTTGGACTAACAGAATTGATATTTTATGTCGCACAGCAACGGACATCGTAGTGCTCTTCGTGGAACTTATTTAAAGAGAATCACTCAGGATGAGATGGATCGCTCCTATTTGTTTGAGGTTGCATGGGAGGTTTGCAACCAGGTAGGTGGAATATATACTGTTATCCAGTCGAAAGTGCCATCTGTACTCGAAAAATGGAACAAAGATCGATATATCTTACTGGGGCCATATTTCGAGCAACAGGCTTTAGCTATGTTTGAGCCCATTTTCAGTAAAAATGATATTATTTCGCAAACAGTAGCCAAACTGAATCAGCTCGGTCTTAAGGTTTATTATGGCCATTGGCTTGTTGCCGGCAGGCCAAAAACTGTTTTATTCGATCCTATACGTGTTTTTCCAAAACTTGCCGAGATAAAATACTTATTGTGGGAACATCATGGTATATCCACCCCCGATGATGAAATGCTTAATAATACTGTGGCATTTGGTCACCAGGTCACAATTTTCTTTGAAACCCTTATTTCTCTGCTTCCTGAGAACAATCAGATTATCGCTCATTTTCATGAATGGATGTCTGGAACTCCTATTCCTGAGATAAGGTTAAAAAAACTTCCTATAAAAATTGTTTTTACAACCCATGCTACAATACTTGGCAGATACCTGGCAATGAACGATCCTGGGTTTTATGATCATTTGCACTCATACAATTGGGCACATGAGGCAAAACATTTTAATATTGAAGCCATAGCAAACATTGAGCGCGCTGCTGCTCATGGAGCCCATGTTTTCACAACAGTAAGCGAAATTACTGCTGAAGAATGCAAAGTATTTCTTGGCCGTGAACCCGAAGTTATTCTTCCTAATGGCTTATATATAGGGAGGTTTGAAGCCTTGCATGAGTTTCAAAACCTTCACAGCAAATACA
>JAHEEB010000299.1 GCA_024640925.1 Bacteroidota bacterium
GCCTTTATGTCTTAAGTACTCGCTGGTGCGTGTGTAAAAAGCTAACGATTCTTCTTTTGATTTACCCCCGAACGATAAGTATTTTTGACTAATTGTATCGATAGCAGCCTGGCTTTCTTCGAGTTTGCTTATTGTTTCGATAGGAAGCGGAGTTTTAAGATGATTCGGATCGTTACTATTATCCTCAAATACGGCACATGCAGCCTGCAGGTGAATATTCAGTAATTCGCATACAGCTCCTGAATTCTTTTCTACATACCCCCGAATCCAGTGTAATCCGGAAGGAAGAAGTGTATTATTGTCAGTAATATCAGCTGGTATAGCAAATTTTATTATTCCTGAGGTTATCAGACCATTCGTAGTGTCGCTGGTTATATCATAATCTTTAAAATTCTGCCACATATTATTGGAAAGATATTGCCAATACACTTTTGCCTCTTCAATATCTGCATTGGCAGTACTTTCAGCTACCTGGAACAAAACGGATAAGGTTTGTTTTGGTTCTAAATCTTTAATACCAAGCAGCAGGCTGCCTTCAATATTTCTTGTTGGAATATTCTGATCGATATCTATTCGCGGAAACAGAAAGGCTTGACTTACATTCTCCTTTTTCAAAAAGGTATTAGCAAACGGATAGATATGAATAAGCGAGGTATATTCCGTTTGATTTATTGGTAATGAAATTTCTGAGGTATATCCGAAAGTAATTGATTTTATGGATGGTGTATAGGGCGCATTTGGAATAACAACTGAAAATGGAGTTGAAGATGAGGAACTATATTTAAATGCTTTTCCTGAACTATCATAGTAATAAGCACCTACAATATTTTTTCCAAGGGCAAAATTTGCCTGTGCTAACATTTGAGTTGAAAAAACAGCAGCATATTGGCTATGAAAAAAATCTATAGCATTGAGATTAATTTTTAAAAATCCATTTTTAGAATTTACTCCAAACTTTGACTGGTTTTCATATTTATATGAAGGAAATTTAATCACATTTACTGAACTAAATGAAGTTGAAAAAAGCCCACAACTACTAATTAGATTAGTTAGATTCTCATCCATAATTGATAATCCAACAGTAAAACTATCAGAAGTCAAAGCGCTTTCAGTATAACCCTTGTAATAAGTTGAAAAAATGGGTAAATTTTCCCATTCAGCCTTAATTGATATGTTCTTTAGCTTTTTATGAAATGCTTCGGTGCTGCCGATATAAAAGCACGAACCAACAACAGGCGCAGTTCCAAAAGGCAAAAAGGATTTTGAAGTATCCAGAGGTCCCTGATCGTTAAATGCCAATATGTTTGATTGCCCTTCAACAACAACATTCAGTGTAATTTTAGTAATTTTAATTCCTTTCAGATATTCACAGGCAAATGAATCCTGGTTGGCAGTTCCATTTATCATTACCTTCAAAACCGGTAACGAAGTCCCCATTTTTTCCTTAAAAATTTCTTCATTAAACGGAACAATAGCCTCTTTATCAGGATTTAAGGTAAATTTAATTGTAAGTGTTTTGTTTATTCCAATTTCAGCTTTATCAATATATGGTTCAATCCATTCTTTCTCACCACTTAATCCTATTTTTAAAGAGTTTTTTATGGAAAATGGACTTGTTAAAACTGAACCTGAATAGTCAACAGTTAATGTTACTGTTCGTTTACCCCCTGATAGCTGAAGTTCGTTGGAAGCAATGGCAAAGCCAAATTCAGCCTTGGGTATGCCACTGCTACCCAACGTTTTCCATGAGGGTTTTTCTGTATCTTCGAATTCCCCGCCTTTGCCATCGGAAGAATTGGCAATTGGTGCAGCATATATATTTTTTATTGCATTACTTGCATCTCTATCGACATAAATTGTGCGTATGCTTTCCAGCGAAGCTTTATTAAGTACTACATCCTCATTTGTTTTGTAATAAAGGGCATTGCCGGTTTGATCTTTTCCTGCCAGAAAACGGGTATTCTTCTTTATATTGAATTCATCGGTAAATTTGGCAAGTTTAAAAAACAGGTGAACCTTATCTTCAACAGCATCCTTAAGTTTAAGTTTTAATACATCGTGAAGATAAAAATCGAGATGTTTTTTTGTCAACTTATTCAAATCGCCCTGAACTTTCTGGTATAATTGAAGAAAGCTTATAAACAAAGTAAGATGAGGTTCGTGATTTGAGTATAAAAGATCTTTATCAAATGCATCAGGAGCAATACGTATTATTTGGAAATAAACATTATAAACACTGGTAAATATTTTATTCAGCTTATCGTATGCTACAACAAGCTTTTCATCAATGCTCAGATCGGCTGGTATACTATCATCAGTTGAGACAATCAGGGTTTTGAAAAAGCTTTTGTTGGCAGCGATACCCCCATAAGTTGAGAAATTCCATATGGGAGAAAAGCTATTGTATTTTTCTATTTGAGGAACAGGATAGTGCATGGACTCAAGCTCGATAACAGCTTGTTTCTCATCAGCGGCCAATTCGTTAAGGAAGGTAGGTAAATTTGCCCTGATTGCCCTGGATATCTGATCTTTAAGAATTTCTTCATCTTTCAGGTCGATATACCATGATTCAAGTTTCCATGCCAAATCAAGAACACAACGGAACATACTATAAAGTCCGCCCGAAGAAGGAGATTGATTCAGTATTTCATTAAACTTATCCTTATCGGGTAAAGGGTTTGTCTTTACGATTGAGGCAATAAGCATTGCCGGATTGTACTTCCAGAAATCCTCCCAATCGCCATTGACAATATTTGAATTGTTGTAATAGTATAATTGTTTAGCAAAGTCTCTGGTAAATACGAGAAAATCTTCAGTAATATGTTCATCAACTTTTATGAAATCCGGATCAAGGGCTTTAAGTTGCCTTTGAGATTGACTTCTGCCGTCGAATCCATTTCTGTTTAGCGTATCATATGTTCCGGAACCTGCCATGCTTTGTGAGTTAGTTTATCAGATAGAGGTTTTGCCTTCGTTTAAATAAAAAGGATATACATAATTAAACCGAGAGTTTGAGCTTCTTACCCTGTAATCAATTTTTATAAGAATAAGTCCTTCAACTGATAATTGAGTATCAATTGAAAGGTTCATCAGTTCAATGCGGGCCTCATGGTAAATAATAGCAGTTCGTACAATATCTGTTATGGTAATAACCAGGTTCGAATCGATCTGCTCAAAGACGAATTTATGCAGATTTGCACCGAACTTTGGGCGCATTACCCGTTCTTCAAGTTCTGTTCCCAAAAGAATCTGAAGGCTTTGTTCAATATCATCAGTACCTTTAGCCATTTCTACTCCTCTTTGCTCCTTATTGAAGGTAGGAGGGAAACTCCATCCGGTTCCTAAAAATGAATCCTGATCCATATTAACCACCAATTAAAACTGTAAAGCAACCCAAAACAATAGTACCTCCATGTGCAGTTGAGTCTCCCAAACGGGCAGCAGGTTTACCGCCAATTAAAACAGTGGAAGAACCCATGACAACGGTATCTGGGGGGCCAGTACAAGTGAGCATATCACCAACTCTAAGGGCAGGCATACTCCCGATTAATACAGTTGGTTCTCCTGGTGGCAGGGCAGGGCCACCAACATGTGGTACAGTTCCTGTCAACATGGGACAGACATGCATATCTCCTGTTCTTGCTGCTGGGGGCATATTTTCTATTTTTAATTTATTTGAACCAGCGAACCTTTAATTTCGGTAATAGCCGATGAATTAATCTTTGTACCTGCCTGACCATCTGCTTTTAACTCAGCACTTGCTTTAAGTGACACATTTGTCCCCTCAGCTTTTAAGTCACCAGATGCTTTTATTTCTATGTTCCCGGTTGCTGTTATTTTAATATCTTTCGGACTATTGATTTCAATACCCGAATCGTTCATCACAATTTTATTGCTGTTCTGATCTTCCAGAGTAATGGATTTGGCATCTTCACTAATCTCAATCTTATTACCACCTGGCGTATCAAGGGTCATAATTTTCTTATCGTCGTCGAACCAGACACGCATCTTTGAGCGAGTTACCAGACCTTTTGTATGATTATCATCGGTCGGAGCTTCGGGAGCAGGATATTTCTGACTATGCAGCATACCTAAAACAACAGCATCTCTCGGATCATCATTAATAAAACCCACAATAACCTCGTCATTTATTTCTGGTCTGAAAACGAAACCTCGTTCTTTACCGGCATCAAGACTGGATAATCTTGCCCATATGCCCTTTGCTGTGCCATCAACAATTGGAAGAACAACCTGTATTCGGTCTTCACCATCCGGATCACCTTCGAGCTTTGTTACAACACCAATTTGCAATCCGGAAATGCCAGGTAATAAACCAGAGGCAGGACGCTCAACTATCTCGTTTTCCTGGTAGAACCAGTTTGGAGAAATTCCAAGTTGCAGTTGCGTATACCAGGTACCTTCAATAAGTTCCTGTTTAACACCAGAAACAAACATTTTTCCGTTAAACCTGTCGCCAACCCCTTTAACTTCAATGGTATCGCCTGGTTGAACATCGGTGAAACCTTCTATTTTAGCACGCCCAACTACTTTTGCAAAAGAACTTTTAATTCGTTGAGAGTCTGCCCAGGCCAGTAATTCCTGATCAATTACCTGTCCGCTATGCCTCAGTTCGAAATCAGACAAGCCAATAACATCGGCCAGAGTATCTTCACTCAGATTACCCGCATTGTTAGCAGATGGTTTGGCGCCTTCTTTTTCAAGGAGTTCCTGTTTTTTAGAATCCCAGGAATAACCTTTCACGCTTTTAAACTGATACCGTGCATCTATTTCGGCTTCAAACTCATTTAGAGTACTTCCATAAGTTAAAGTTACTTTAGGAGAAGCGGTTTTGGGCGTTATGGTTTTGATTTCGTTATCGTTTGAAATCACAATCTGTCCATTCATTTCAGCTCTGGACAAGATAAAATCCCAGTCGGTAGCGTAAAATTGAACCAATTCTTTGTGTTTAAGCTTTGTGCTTTCCACACTTTTACTTATACCATAGGTGCCTATTATTTTCTCAATAACATCGCTGTCTTTCATGTCTTCATAATAAGCACTTTTTCTGCCAATAGTCAGTTTAACACTCTTGTCTTTACAAACAATACTCAATATAGAACCTTTGTTTTCCTTAATTCGAACAGAATGTTTAACAATAATTCCTTTGAATATTGTTTTATTCTTGCCATCGTACCCGGCTTGTATCTCAATTTCCTTTCCTGGTAAAAGTTTATCGGAATTGCTTATCTCAAAATCCTCTTCAGATGAGCTTCCATCGTTAAGAGTAATATAGGCTGCAGGAATACGATTGATTTCTTTACATGTAACAATAGAAACAAATTCAAAAGATTCGGGTGTCTCAGAACCTCCGATTAGCACTGTATGGGTTAAAGTGCCAGTAGTATCGTTTAAAGGCAATACTCTTGAATTATTCATTTTTCGGTTTTTGAGATAGGAGGAAATGTAAGATACTGACCGGTTTTCAAGCTTCTGAAGTTTGAAAGATTATTTACTTTAGCGACTTCGAGATAATAAGAAGAATCGTTATAGATGGTATTGCACATCATAGGCAGTTTATCAGAGCTACTAACCTGACGGACACGGGTTAAATCGGGTGACTTTTTGTTTTCCTCAGTAGCCCTGCGTTGCGACTCCATATAATCGAGGAAAGTAGCACTTATTTTTGCCCGTAATGGTTCACCTTCGGGCGAAAATAAATTATAAGTAATCTGTAAATCGGTAAGAATGCCATTAAATGAAACATTATCGCCACCACGCTGGTGAATTCCCAACCCTTGAATTTTTACAAGCCTGGGTTGATGTATTTCACCAGACATATTGTATACAACACTTTTCAGATGTTGTATCTGTTTCGGTACACTTTTATCGGAAGTACTGTATTTATAACCATAAATGGTGTCGGTGCCATCGATAATGAATTCCAGCTTAAGCTCCTCAGGCATAGTGGCAACATATCTGCCTTTTGAACCCTGAGATCCACCCGGTGCCTT
>JAHEEB010001047.1 GCA_024640925.1 Bacteroidota bacterium
TTTTTTGTCTTTTAAAACGGTGTAACGCTTCACCACATAGCCATACTCATTGCCCAGTCTCCAGGTTTGTGTGTTGGCGGGTGCCCAACGAAGGAGTATGGAATCGTGACGGGGGCTACAAAGCAAGCCTATATTAACTTCCTGTGCATTAATTGCCGATGCAACTATAAACAGAAGGCATATGTATGATATTTTCTTTTTAATAAACATATTAACCATTTACCAATTAAAGGGTTTAAGTGGATAATCAGGTATTTCTTTTTAAATTATTTCTCTGTTGTAGCAATAAGTCTATGCTGAACAGGTTGTAACTGTGCTTTTAACATAACAAAAAGCAAAGCCAGTATTATGGATATTTCATTTCTCATCTTTATAATAATCGATCGGACAGAAATTTAACGGAAAGTCCTTGCTTGTTTTGCCGGAACAAGAGTCCGGAATATTTGAATATTTTGCCGGTGTAGGAAAGTATTTATAATCAGATTTACCATTTCTAGGAGTTTTATCGAATTTTATCAGGAATGGTATTTTTATGTTTTCGCATGTGATATAATTGATATAACGTTCCATCAGGGGTATAAATTCGTCATAAGCTTTTTTATCGAAAGGGACACAATTAATTTCAGCAACGGAATAAGGATTAGTTTCAAGGTTATAAAAAAGAGGATCGTAAAAATAGTTTGCATAAGCTACTCCAAAAATAAAAGCCAAAGACACATTTGCTGTATCCATTTTTCTATCAAACCAATTACAAAACACTATAGGTATTTCTCTCTTACATTCAAAGGCCTTCCAAAATAATTTATTCAAATCATCATTATTTATAAATATTACTTCTTCAGCTAAACGAAACAGGTTTTCATAGGTTAATTTATTATTTTCCAATCCTGATACTCTGGCATTTGCAATTTTAACATTAATTAATTCCCTAAGAGTCGTTTCGTAACATGTCAGATTATATCCGCCTTTCATTTTTGCTGCAACACGTAAATTACTTCGAACAGAATAGTTAATACTATCCTTATAAATACGTTTTTTATCAAGAAATGCAATAAAAGTAGTGGTGTTATAATCACAGAAATTAATTCCTGATTCTTTTCTAAGTAGTACCATTAGCGTATCACGGTATGGCAATAGAAATTCAAGGTAATTATAATAACCACAAGAATTTGCAATCTCTTTTATGTCCATGTCCGGCTTACAAGTTGTTTTCCAGGGGAATGAGTCAGGTATTGTATCTTTATTTAGTAGACTTTGAATATAACACTCTACCCTTTCTTTTAGTTGGTTTCTATATTCAATGGCCTTTTGAAATCCATTATTTGAAGTATAGCGAAAATCACCCCATTCCTGAGAATATATATTCTTATAGTTTAAAATCATTAAAAAGAATATAATAATTGATATTTTTTTGATGTTTTTTTTCATATTATTTCAGTCTTATTCTAAGCCATTGTTTTTGTCTTTCAGGGTTTTCAATTGTTTTGCCGGTACCAGTTTCACATTGAATGACTATTTTGTTAATAAAATAAGGTTTTTGAACTTTATCTTTAGTAGTATAGTGCATCATGTTTCCAGGAAGGTTTATATCAAACAACTTGTATTTATGTAATAACTCATGAGTCAGCGTTTCTTCAGTAAGTACTTCGGGTCTTACACCAACAAGAATTAAATCCCCTCCTATATTTTTTCCTGCAGAAGAAGAAGTTTCACATAGAAAATAAGATTTTCGTTTAATCTTCTTATTAAAGCTTATTCCGGTATCATTCCTTGTTACAACTATATTACTCATAAGTGTGTTCATTGAAGAATCAAGTACATTATAAGTTGCTGAAGAATCGGTAAACTTCTCATATGATAGTAATGTTGCATTTTTTCTTTTATTCAAAAGACTATCAATTTTCCAGTTTTCAACAATCCTATTTTCAATAAAAAACACTTGTATAATGCCAGGTTTGCCTGCACCAAAGAAATAACTTAATTCATCATTTATTGCATCACCATATACTCTGTCAATTTGTTCATTATGGTTTTTATCAGGATCTGGTGTAATAACATTTTGATTCTGAGTATTTAAACTAGCATAAATATAATCTAAATAATTTTGAGCTTGTATATCATATTTGATTACTGAAAGAGTTGGAGCAAACCAGGCATCAATAGTTATTTCCAAGGGTTTTAAAACATAAACAATCTGTGTGGCTCGGATTTTTCCGGATGTATCACAAAGATTAATATAACAT